>NZ_JBAPPI010000752.1:0-13998 GCF_049280035.1 Mycobacterium sp.
GACATGCGTCGATGGTCCGGCTCCTCAGCGGGCCGTCCCGGCCCGCATCGTCGCCGAACTACACTCGGCGGTGATGTCCAAAACGCAGCACGACCCGGCCGCCGACGTTCGCGCCGCACTGGCCAAGGTGATCGATCCTGAACTGCGGCGTCCGATCACCGAACTCGGAATGGTCAAAGGTATCGAGGTGGGCCCCGACGGCGACGTGCACGTCGAGATCTACCTGACCACCGCGGCCTGCCCGAAGAAGACCGAAATCAGCGAGCGGGTGAGCCAGGCCGTGGCCGACGTCCCGGGCACCGGCGCGGTGAAGGTCAGCCTGGACGTGATGAACGACGAGCAGCGCACCGAATTGCGAAAGCAGTTGCGCGGCGACGCCCGCGAGCCCGTCATCCCGTTCGCGCAGCCGGGCTCATTGACTCGGGTGTACGCGGTCGCTTCTGGCAAGGGCGGCGTGGGCAAGTCGACGGTGACGGTCAACCTGGCCGCCGCGATGGCCGCGCGCGGGGTTTCGGTCGGAGTGCTCGACGCCGACATCCACGGTCACTCCATCCCACGGATGATGGGAACCACCGACCGGCCCACTCAGGTCGAGTCGATGATCCTGCCGCCGATCGCGCATGAGGTGAAGGTGATCTCGATCGCGCAGTTCACCGAGGGCAATACGCCGGTGGTGTGGCGCGGCCCGATGCTGCACCGGGCTTTGCAGCAGTTTCTGGCCGACGTGTATTGGGGCGACCTGGATGTGCTGCTGCTCGACCTGCCGCCGGGCACCGGCGACATCGCCATCTCGGTGGCCCAGCTGATCCCGAACGCAGAAATCCTGGTGGTGACCACGCCCCAGCACGCCGCGGCGGAGGTGGCCGAGCGTGCGGGCAGCATTGCGCTGCAGACGCGACAACGCATCGTCGGGGTGGTGGAGAACATGTCCTGGCTTGCATTGCCGGACGGCTCGCAGCTGCAGGTGTTCGGCGAGGGTGGCGGCCAGCAGGTCGCCGAGCGGCTGTCGCGTGCAGTCGGCGCCGACGTTCCGCTGCTCGGCCAGATCCCGCTGGATCCCGCGCTCGTCGCCGCTGGCGATACCGGCGTGCCGATCGTGCTCAGCGCCCCCGACTCACCGGTGGGCAAAGAACTGCGTAACGTCGCCGACAGCCTGTCGTCGCGACGCCGCGGCTTGGCCGGTATGTCGCTGGGACTAGACCCGACGAAGCGCTAAAGCCGCCTTAGGTGGCGTCGGCGTCGAAAGGCGCCGGCCCGGCGGCGGGTGGTTCCGAAGCGGTTGCCGACGGCGGCAACACCGGCTCGGCACGTGACGGCTGGTCGAACTTACCGGTGAACAACGAGTCATCGCCGTCGAATAGGTGCTTGGTCAGCGCTGCGCGCGGCGTCATGCCGCGCAGCTTCTGCAGCTCGCTGAGCGGCTCACGCAGGTCGTCGAATTCGGGCCCGATGTCCTCGCGCAGCTGCGCCGTCATCCCGCTGAGGTAGTCGCGGGCCTGCCGCAGTGCAGTGGTGGTCCACCGGATGGCGCCGGGAAGCCGCTCGGGACCCAAGACGACCAGCCCGACCACCACGAGCACCAGCATTTCCCCCCAACCGACGTTGGCGAACATTTAGCTGGTGTCCGGGCCGGGCGTCACCGTGAGCGTGACGTGCCGGCCGTCGCGCACTACCTCGACCGGGGCTGGCTGCCCGACCGTCAACTGGCGTACCGCGACGACGAACTCTTCGGCGTCGGCGACCGACCGGTTGCCCACCTTGACCACCACATCGTTTTCCAGCATCCCGCCCTGTTGGGCGGGGCCGCCAGCCTTCACGTTCGCGACCTGTGCACCCTGCGCGATCGCGTTGCTCACCGACCGGGTGCTCAGGCCCAACGTCGGGTGCACGATCTTGCCGTCTTTAATCAACGTCTGCGCAACCAATTTCGCCTCGTTGACCGGGATGGCGAAGCCCAGCCCGCTGGCACTGTCGGACAGCGACTTGCCCGCGGTGTTGACGCCGATGACCTGAGAATCCATGTCGATCAGCGGGCCACCGGAGTTCCCGTGGTTGATCGACGCGTCAGTCTGGACGGCGTCGATGACCGTGTCGGTGTCCGAGCCCTCTCCCGACAGCGGGATGGGGCGGTGCAGTGCGCTGATGATGCCGTGCGTGACGGTGCTGCGCAGACCCAGCGGCGCACCCGCGGCAAGGACTTCATCGCCGACGCGCACCTTGTTGGAGTCACCGAGCCGGGCCACCGACAGGTGGTCGACATTGTCGACTTTGAGCACGGCCAGGTCGGTCTTGGGGTCGCGGCCGACCAAGTTGGCGGGCACTTCCTTGCCGTCGTTGAACACGACGGTGGTCTTGAATTGGCTCGGGTTGTTGGCCGCTTCGGAGATGACGTGGTTGTTGGTGACGATGTAGCCGCGGCCGTCGACCACGAAACCCGATCCCTGCATACCTTCTTGATCGCTGACCGACTGGATCGTGACCACCGAGTCAGCCACCGCAGCAGCGACTTTGGCGAATCGACCCGCCGGTGCTTGACTATTGCCGTTGGTCGACAACGTCACCTTGGACGTGGTGAACGCCTCGACGACCTCTGCCGTCTTGCGTCCGACCACACCACCGACCAAGCCGATCAACAACGCAAGGACGCCCAGCACGAGCAGCGCCGGGTAGGACACCCGCCCGCCGAACAGCACATCACGCACCCCCAGCCGATCGCGTTCGCCGCCGGCGGCGTGGATTCCCGGGGTCGTTACCGCCGGCTCGCCCAGCGCGGCGGCCGCGCCCGGGTCGCGCCAGGGGTCGTCGGGTTCATCGGGCTGGTTCTTGTTGCCGTCGAGCGCGCCGGCATCGGTGGGGTGCCGCTGCAATGACTCCGATCCTGGAAACGGACGGCCGAAGGCCTCCGAAAGCACCGGGTCGGCCGGTTTGTCGTGCGGGGTGAACTCGCGCTGGTCTCGATACTTCGGCGGACGCACGGTTTCGGCGACGAACGAGCCCTGCACGCCGTCGGGACGGCTGAAGGCTTGGCGCGACGCAGCGTCGACGGGCGGCCGGGAAATGGGTCGCGGCGCCAGGCGGGGGGCGCCGTTCTTTTCTTCGTCGGAGCTCACGTCATCCTCTTCCGAGCGCTTGAGAAATGCACGCTATGGGCACGGGCACGGCGCGGCGCACCGGCTTGGCAAACCTGGCACCCACCCTACCGGGGCTCGCGCCGGTCAGGCGGCGTGCCGTCACTTCGCTGCGCGCGGGGATTCCCCCACGGGCCTCTGCCTGCCTGGCCCGCGTCGTCGTCGGGCGGACAATCCGGAATCTGCGACAACAATCCCAGCAGCGTGCTGGGGATCCTGATCGGATGGGAATCGCGCAGCGCGGCGCGGGCCCGCCGCTGACCTTCCACTTCTGCGGCGCAGTCAGGGCAAAGGGAAATGTGATGCGCTGCCCGCAGGTGCGCGTTCATCCGCAGCTCACCGTCGACAAACGCGGCGATGGCCTCGGTGGACAGATGCTCGGTAGAACCGAATTGCCGCGGGGCGCCAACCGGCGCGTCACTTTGCGAGGCGAACTGGGACGGGAGCCAGGAGAACGCTCGGCGGAACACATGTCCCCGCTCGACCATCACCGGCTCCTCTCCGTATCAGCGTTCGGTTTACGCGCACTACCTCGAATGTAGCGCGCTGCCCCATACGGAACAGCAATGAACAGCGGATCAGGCGACGCGTGTCTTAGTCGGTGAGCTCCGACGCGGCGCCGGCCGCTGAAGGGTTGGCATGCGTAGCCCCCTCGGAATGGGCGGCTAGATAGTCACGCAGCGCCTGTCGTCCCCGGTGGATGCGGCTGCGCACGGTGCCGAGCTTCACCCCGAGGGTGGCCCCGATCTCCTCGTAGGACAGTCCCTCGATGTCACACAGCACGACGGCTGCGCGGAACTCAGGGGGCAGTGAATCCAACGCCGCTTGCAGGTCAGGCCCCAGACGCGACTCGTGATAGATCTGCTCCGGGTTGGGCTCGTCGGCGGGCACCCGGTCGTAATCGTCGGGCAACGCCTCCATCCGGACCCGGCCACGACGGCGCACCATGTCGAGAAACAGGTTGGTCGTGATGCGGTGCAGCCAGCCTTCAAAAGTCCCCGGCTGATAGTTCTGTACCGACCGGAAAACCCGGATGAAGGTCTCCTGGGTCAGGTCCTCGGCGTCGTGCTGATTACCGGAAAGTCGATAAGCCAATCGGTACACGCGGTCGGCATGCTGACGGACCAGCTCGTCCCAGGACGGCATGGTCGCCTTGTCCCCGGTCGCGTCGAATACCGCAGTGCCGTAAGGCTCCTCATCGGGCTCAACCCAGTTCGCATCCCGATACTGCTCGGGATGTGACATGCTGGCAGGGCTCATCAATGTGGTGATACTCAAGTCCTCCGGATTCAGATTGCCGTCAAGGTTAGGCAATTCATCACCGCGCGCAACGCGAAGACGCCGAGATGTATTCCCGGACCATCGGCCTCCACGCTCCATGGGTGATACGGTCGCCTATCGGCGTGTGTGCGGTATGTGACCGCACTGAGCTTTCACTGAGAATGGTCGCCCGCACCGCGTTGCGCAGGTCGTATTCATCAAATTGTGACCTTGATCCGCCGCGAGCTTCGGGCGTGTCAGGGCGAGGCCCACACGGTAGCACCGGGCGCGCCTGACCACACGCGGCATCGGATGGATTTACGCTGCGGGCATGGCCACCACCGACCGCCCACCAGGCCAGTCGGCTCCCCTGAGTCGGGCCGAATTGCTTTCCGCGCATGCCGAGGGGTCGATCTCCGAAGACGCGGTCTTGTTGGCCGCACGTGACCGCGCAGTCGACATCGGCGCCGGCGCGGTGACCCCCGCGGTGGGAGCACTGCTCAGCCTGCTGACCAAGCTCAGTGGCGGCAAAGCCGTCGTCGAGGTGGGTACGGGTGCCGGAGTCAGCAGTTTGTGGTTGCTGTCGGGGATGAGCGAAGACGGCGTGCTGACCACAATCGACATCGAGCCCGAACACCAACTGATCGCCAAGCAGGCGTTTTCCGACGCCGGTATCGGGCCATCGCGGACTCGGCTGATCGGCGGCCGGGCCCAGGAGGTGCTGACCCGGCTGGCCGACGCGTCCTACGACCTGGTCTTCATCGACGCTGACCCGCTCGACCAGCCGGAATACGTTGTCGAGGGCGTGCGACTGCTGCGCTCCGGCGGGGCCATCGTTGTTCACGGCGCCGCATTGGGTGGGCGGGCCGGCGACCCAGCGGCGCACGACACCGAGGTCGCCGCGGTGCGTGAAGCAGCGCGGCTGATCGCCGAGAACGAGCTGCTCACCCCGGCACTGGTGCCACTGGGTGATGGCTTGCTGGCCGCCGTCCGCGACTGATTCAGCTTTTTACGGACCCTTGACGCCGTTTCTGCTTGACGCTGCGCTGAACAACCGTTTAATGTCCTGAACATGCGTTCAGCCGACGATTTGACCGCCGCGGCCCGGATCCGCGACGCGGCGATCGAGCAGTTCGGCGCGCATGGCTTCGGCGTCGGGCTGCGATCGATTGCCGAAGCGGCGGGAGTCAGCGCCGCGCTGGTCATCCATCACTTCGGCTCCAAGGACGGTCTGCGCAAAGCCTGCGACGACTACGTCGCCGAAGAGATCCGCGACTCGAAGTCGGAGGCGATGCGCTCCAGCGATCCGGCTACCTGGTTCGCCGCGCTGGCCGAGATCGAGGAGTACGCACCCGTGATGGCCTACTTGGTGCGCACCGTGCAATCCGGTGGTGAGCTGGCGAACACACTGTGGCGCAGGATGATCGACAATGCCGAGAGTTACCTCGACGAAGGGGTGCAGTCCGGCATCCTGAAACCCAGCCGGGATCCGGCCGCCCGGGCGAAGTATCTGGGGATCACCGGCGGCGGCGGTTTTCTTCTCTACCTGCAGATGCATGAAACACCAATGGATCTACGCGCCGTATTGCGCGACTACGCCCGCGACATGATCCTGCCCTCGCTGGAGCTCTATACCGAAGGCCTGATGACGGACCGCACCATGTACGACGCTTTCCTCGCCCAAGCAGAAGGAGAATCCGATGGCACTTGACAGCAACCGTGCGCCGATCGAAATCCACGAGCTAACAAAGCGCTTCGGCGCAGTTCAAGCGCTAGACGGCCTCGAGCTGACGGTGCGCGAGGGCGAGGTGCACGGCTTCCTCGGACCCAACGGCGCCGGAAAGTCGACGACGATCCGCATACTGCTGGGAGTGGTGAAAGCCGGCAGCGGAACCGCGCAGCTGCTCGGCGGCGACCCCTGGACGGACGCCGTCGTGCTGCACCGCCAGATCGCCTACGTTCCAGGCGATGTGACCCTCTGGCCTAATCTCACCGGCGGTGAGACCATCGATCTGCTGGCACGTATGCGCGGCGGTATCGACGAGAAGCGCCGCGAGGAGCTGATCGAGCGCTTCGAGCTGGACCCGCACAAGAAGGCGCGAACCTACTCCAAGGGAAACCGCCAGAAAGTCTCGTTGATTTCGGCCTTCTCGTCACGGGCCCGGCTACTGCTCCTCGACGAGCCGAGCAGCGGTCTGGACCCATTGATGGAGAACATCTTTCAGCAATGCGTCGCAGAAGCGCGCGACCGAGGGACGACCGTGCTGCTGTCCAGTCACATCCTGGCCGAAACCGAGGCTCTGTGCGAGCGGGTGACAATCATCCGCGCCGGTAGGACCGTGGAGAGCGGCACGCTCGATTCGATGCGCCATCTCAGCCGCACGTCGATCAAGGCGGAAATGCTCGGCGACCCAGGCGATCTCACCCGCATCCGCGGTGTCGAGGACGTCAGCATCGACGGAACCACGTTACGGGCCCACGTCGACAGCGAGAGCCTCGGCGAGCTCATCCGGGTGCTTGGCGATGCCGGCGTGCGCAGCCTGGTCAGCCAGCCGCCCACCCTGGAAGAACTCTTCCTGCGCCATTACGGCATGGGCACCGACGGCAAGCGCGAAGTCAGCAGTCAAGAGGTGCGGGCATGACCACCTCGACCCTGGAACGACCCCCCCATCCGGCACACGAAGCCCCGCAACGCGGTTCGGCGTTCACCGGCACGCTGGGGATGCTGCGGCTGTATTTGCGGCGCGACCGGGTGGTCCTGCCGCTGTGGGTGTTGCTGCTGTCACTGCCCCTGTCGACCGTGTATATCGGCAGCATCGAAAAGGTCTACCCCGACCAACCGGCCCGCGCCGCCTTTGCCGCCACGATCATGGCCAGCCCGGCGCAACGGGCGCTCTACGGACAGATCTACAACGACAGCCTTGGCGCGACCGGCATCTGGAAAGCCGGCATGTTCCATCTGCTGATCGCCGTCGCGGTCATTCTGACCGTCATCCGGCATACCCGCGCCGACGAAGAAACCGGCCGCGCCGAGCTGATCGACTCGACCGCGGTCGGCCGGCACGCCAGCCTGACCGCTGCCCTGCTGTTGTCGTTCGGGGCATCGGTGATCACCGGCGCCATCGGGGCGGCCGGCCTGCTCACCACCAGCGTCCCGCGGGACGGTTCGCTGGCGTTCGGGGCCGCGCTGGCCGGCTCCGGTTTGGTGTTCACCGCGATAGCCGCGGTCGCCGCACAGCTGTCACCGAGCGCCCGTTTCGCCCGCGGTACCGCCTTCGGCGCGCTGGCCACCGCCTTCACGATGCGCGCCGTCGGTGACGCGGGGTCAGGCACCTTGTCGTGGCTCTCGCCGCTGGGCTGGTCGCTGCAGGTTCGTCCGTACGCGGGCGACCGGTGGTGGGTACTGCTGCTGCATCTGGCCACCACCGTGCTACTCACAGCGCTGGCATACCGGCTGCTTGCCGGTCGCGATGTCGGCGCGGGGTTGATCGCCGAACGTCCGGGTCCGGCAACCGCATCGCCGATGCTGCAGGGCGCCCTCGGGCTGGCCTGGCGGCTGGATCGCGGCGCACTGCTGCTGTGGACCGTCGGGCTGTGCCTGTATGGCTTGCTGATCGGCAGCGTGGTGCACGGCATCGGCGACGAGCTGGGCACCGGTACGGCGCAAGACATTGTCCAGCGGATGGGCGGCACCACTGCTTTGGAGCAGGCCTTCGTCGCGGTGGCGTTCTGCATGCTGGGCATGATGGCGGCCGCATTCGCCATCTCGCTGGCCCTGCGGGCGCACCAGGAGGAGGCCAGCCAGCGAGCCGAAACGGTACTTGGCGGCGCGGTCGGCCGAAGCCGTTGGCTAGCAAGTCATTTGGCTATCGCGCTGATAGGCTCTGCGGTCGCGATGTTGATCGCAGGAACAGCGGCCGGACTGTCCTACGGTGTCGCCGCCCACGACATCGGCGGCAAGCTGTCGATGGTCATCGCCACCGCGGCGGTACAGCTGCCCGCCGTGTGGCTATCCGCCGCAGTGACCGTCGCGTTGTTCGGGCTGGCACCGAGATTCAGCCCGGCGGCTTGGGGTGTGCTGGTCGGATTCGTCGCGCTCTATCTGATTGGGTCGCTGTCCGGCTTTTCCCAGTGGCTGCTCGATCTCGAACCGTTCGCGCACATTCCGCGGGTCACCGGCGGCGCCTTCACACCAGTTCCACTGCTGTGGTTGTTGGTGATCGACGCCGCGCTGATTGCATTGGGAATGGCGGCCTTCCGCCGCCGCGACGTGCAGACGTAAGGAGGCTGCGATGAAAACCGTTGGCAAATCCGCACTATCGGCGATCATAGGACTTCTGGCCTTCGGCTTGATGCTCTTTCTGCCGGCCGGGACGTTCCATTACTGGCAGGGCTGGGTCTTCCTTGCGGTGTTCGCGCTGTCAACCTGGATCCCCAGCGTGTACCTGATGCGAACCAACCCGGCTGCACTGGAGCGGCGCACGCACGCGGGTCCGCGGCGGGAGACCAGACCAGTGCAAAAGATCATCAGTTCCGTTGCCTTCTCATCGCTGGTGGCCCTCATCGCCTTCAGCGCGTTCGACCATCGCTTCGGCTGGTCGACGGTGCCGGCGTCGATCTCGGTGATCGGTGATGTCCTGGTCGCGGTCGGACTCGGCGGAGCGATGCTGGTGGTCATCCAAAACGGTTACGCGGCAGCCAACATCACCGTCGAATCAGAACAGACGCTGGTGTCCACCGGTTTGTACGAGCTAGTTCGCCATCCGATGTACACCGGCAACGTAATCATGATGATCGGTATCCCCCTGGCGCTCGGCTCGTATTGGGGACTTGTCTTCTTGCTGCCCGGACTAGTCGTGCTCGCCCTTCGCATCCGCGACGAGGAGGGGCTACTCGAGCAGGAATTACCGGGATATGGCGAATACGAGCAACAGGTGCACTACCGCTTGGTGCCATACGTATGGTGAGCGCCGTTTCGCCAGCTGTCGCCGCCGGATGCAGGGTAAGGAGGATCCGTGAAAACCGTTCCTAAAGTAGTGGCATTCGCCATCGTCGGATCCGTCATGTTCGGGTCGATGCTGTTCGTGCCGGCAGGCACGTTCAACTACTGGCGAGCATGGCTTTTTCTGGTGGTGTTCTCCCTCTCGACGTTGATCCCGAGCCTCTACTTGCTGCGTACCAACCCCGCTGCGCTCGAACGGCGGATGCGTACCGGGCCGGTCGCGGAAACCAGGCCAGTGCAGAAGGTTGTCATTATCGTCGCAGGCTTGTCACTGGTCGCGCTGATCGTCGTCAGCGTCATTGACCATCGCTTTGGCTGGTCGCCAGTACCAACCACAATCTCCTTGGTTGGTGATGTTCTCGTCGCGATCGGACTCGGCGTCTCGATGCTGGTGGTCATCCAGAACGGTTATGCCGCCTCGACCATCACCGTCGAAGCCGGCCAGAAGCTCGTTTCTACCGGTCTGTATGCGTTCGTGCGCCACCCGATGTACACGGGAACCATAATCATGATGCTGGGCACACCCCTGGCGCTCGGCTCCTACTGGGGACTCGTGTTCGTGATACCTGGCCTGCTCGGGCTGGCGGTCCGCATTGACGACGAAGAACAGCTACTCAACCAAGAGTTGGACGGATACAGCGAATACGCGCAAAAGGTGCACTACCGCTTGGTGCCCTACGTGTGGTGATTAGATCCAGACGCCCTTGCCTACGGCGACAACGCCGCCGGCGCTGATCGCGAAGCGTTCGCGATCCTTCTCCAGATCCACCCCGACCATCTCGCCGGGTCCAACAACGACGTTCTTGTCCAGGATTGCGTGACGCACCACCGCCCCGCGGCCTACTCGGACGCCCGGCATGATCACGCTGCCCTCCACGATCGCGCCGTCGTCGACGACGACGTTCGACGACACCACCGAGTTGCGCACCGAGGCGGCCGAGATGATGCTGCCTGCACCCACCACTGACTCCTGCGCCGAGCCGCCGTTGACGAACTTCGCCGGCGCTAGGTTCTCCGACTCTCCGCGGATCGGCCAGCGCTTGTTGTACAGGTTGAACACCGGATGCACCGACACCAGATCCATGTGGGCGTCGTAAAACGCATCCAACGTTCCCACGTCACGCCAATACGCCCGGTCGCGGTCGGTGGCGCCGGGCACCTCATTGTCGGAGAAGTCGTAAACCGCCGCCAGCCCGTCGGAAACCAGCCGCGTGATGATGTCACCGCCCATGTCGTGATCGGAATTATCGTCGTCGGCGTCGGCACGGATCGCCTCGATGAGCATCTTGGTGGTGAAGATGTAGTTCCCCATCGATACGTAAGTGGAATCCGGGTCATCGGGGGTTCCCGGCGGCTCAGCCGGTTTCTCCAGGAAGCTGCGGATGTGGCCGGACTCGTCGATGTCGATGCACCCGAACGCGGACGCCTCGGCGCGTGGCACCCGGATACCGGCCACGGTGGCCCCGGCGCCGCTGTCGATGTGGAACTGGACCATCTGCTCGGGGTCCATCCGGTACACGTGATCGGCGCCGAAAACCACGATGTAGTCGGGATCCTCGTCGTAGATCAAGTTGAGCGACTGATAGATCGCATCGGCGGAGCCGGTGTACCAACGCGGGCCGAGCCGCTGCTGGGCCGGAACAGGGGTGATGTACTCACCGGCCAACCCGGACAATCGCCAGTTCTGCGAAATGTGACGGTCCAGCGAGTGTGACTTGTATTGGGTGAGAACGCAGATCCTCAGGTAGCGGGCATTGACGAGATTGGAAAGCACGAAGTCGATCAGCCGATAGGCGCCGCCGAAGGGAACCGCGGGTTTGGCCCGGTCCGCGGTCAACGGATACAACCGCTTGCCCTCCCCGCCGGCCAGGACGATGCCCAGCACGTGTGGTGGCGCTGCCCTCATGAATCAAACCTATCGGCCGTCGCGAACCCCTGCCAGGTCATTCCCGTGAATACCCACGCTGACGGACTGTCCATCAAGCTATTTGGGTCAACCCGGCGACGGCGCTATCCGGAAGCGACCACTACCGTGCCGGGTATGCGGGTGGCGATGATGACTCGGGAGTATCCGCCGGAGGTGTACGGCGGCGCGGGGGTGCACGTAACCGAGCTCGTCGCGCAACTGCGCAAACTGTGCGAGGTTGACGTGCACTGCATGGGCGCCCCCCGGGCGGGCGCGTTCACCCATCAGCCCGACGCGCAGCTGCGCGGCGCGAACCCGGCGCTGGCGACGTTGTCGTCGGATCTGGTGATGGCCAACGCCGCCGCCGAGGCCAGCGTGGTCCACACCCACACCTGGTACACCGGCTTGGCCGGGCAGCTGGCGTCATTGCTCTACGACGTCCCACATGTGTTGACCGCGCACTCGTTGGAGCCGTTGCGGCCATGGAAGGCAGAGCAGCTCGGCGGCGGCTACCGAATCTCGTCGTGGGTGGAGCAGACCGCAGTGACGGCCGCAGATGCCGTCATCGCCGTCAGCTCGGGTATGCGCGATGACGTGCTGCGTGTCTATCCGACGCTGGATCCCGGCCGGGTGCATGTCGTGCGCAACGGGATCGACACCGACGTGTGGCACCCGGCCGAGCCGCTGGGATCCCTCCCGGGGGAGTCCGTGCTTGCCGACCTCGGCGTGGACCGCGGCCGGCCGATGGTGGCATTCGTCGGGCGGATCACCCGGCAGAAAGGCGTCGCCCACCTGCTGGCGGCCGCACACCGGTTCAGCCCCGACGTTCAGTTGGTGCTGTGCGCCGGAGCGCCCGACACACCGGAAATCGCCGCCGAAGTGGCCTCCGGGGTAGCCGAGCTGGCCCGCTCGCGCACCGGTGTGTTCTGGGTCAGGGAAATGCTGCCGATCGGCAAGATACGCGAGATACTCTCGGCTGCAACAGTTTTCGTATGCCCTTCAGTGTATGAGCCGTTGGGCATCGTCAACCTCGAAGCAATGGCCTGCGGCACCGCGGTGGTGGCCTCCGACGTCGGTGGCATACCCGAAGTGGTCGCCGAAGAAGCGACCGGTTCACTGGTGCACTACGACCCCGAGGATCCCGTTGGCTACCAGACCAGGCTCGCTGAGGCGGTCAACGCCCTGATCGCCGATCCCGAAAAGGCGGAGCGCTACGGCCAAGCGGGACGGCAGCGCTGCATCGCGGAATTCTCCTGGGCGCGCATTGCAGAACAGACGCTGGAGATTTACCGGAAGCTAGGTTAGCTGGTGACGCCTTTCAGTTCATCGCCCAGCGCAGCGGCTTCGTCGGGTGTCAGCTCGACGACGAGTCGACCACCGCCCTCCAGCGGTACCCGCATCACGATGCCGCGCCCCTCCTTGGTCGCTTCCAGTGGACCGTCTCCGGTCCGGGGCTTCATCGCCGCCATCGAGTGCTCCCTCCGGGTTCGAGGAGGTCCGCCGTCACGGACCTGGTCAGCGCCGGACATGCCCCGCCAGTGGAATTCCAGCCATCCCCGGCATTGAACTGCAAATTCACCCCTCCATTGTTCCCTATCCGACCCGGCAGGTGTACATGACCTCCGGGTCGGCGTTTCAACGGCATCGTCATCGGGCTGTATCTGACTGCCCGATTCCACAACCGGCCGCTCGCGGCCGGCATCGTCATCGGGCTGTCGACGGCACCCAGCACGTTCGAAGGTGATCGTCGACCATCCCGGTCGCCTGCATCAACGCGTACGCGGTGGTCGGTCCGACAAAACGGAATCCGCGGCGCTTTAGCTCGCGTGCCATGGCGGTGGACTCCGCAGTGACCGAAGGGACTTTTGCGGCGTTCGCGGGCCGGGGCCGCGGCGCCGGCGCGAACGACCACAGCAACTCGGAGAAGTCATCGACGTCGGCAGCGGCACGCGCGTTGGCGATCGTCGCCTCGATCTTGGCGTGGTTGCGAACGATTCCCTGATCGGCCATCAGCCGGGCCACGTCGGCATCGGCGTAGCGAGCGACCGCGTCGATGTCGAAGCCGGCGAAGGCACGCCGGAAGTTCTCCCGCTTACGCAGAATGATCAGCCAGGAAAGGCCGCTTTGAAAGGCCTCCAGACTCAACCGCTCGAACAACGGCACCCGCCCGTGCAGGGGCTGGCCCCATTCCTTGTCGTGATAGTCGCGGTAGAGCGCGAAGTCCGGGCCTGGCCGACTTTCCGCCCAGTCGCAGCGGACCAGCCCGTCGCTGTCTGGGGCGGTCATGTCGGCTCCTGGTCGTCGGCAATGTCGGCGACGAGATCTCCGTCGGCCTCATCGGCGGCTGCTGCGGCGTGCACCGATGAGAGTTGGCCGCGCAGCAAGTCGAGCTCCTGACCGAGCCGGTCCAGCACCCAGTCGACCTCGCTGGTCTTGTAGCCGCGCAGCGTCTGAGTGAACTTGACCGCGTCGACGTCGGCGCCGGTGACACCGGAGGCCGGCAGCACCGTCGGCGTCGTCCCCCTGGGCAGCGGCGGCAGCGGCTCGCCGCGGCCGAACAGCAAACTGACCACGCCGAACAGCACGATCGCGACCAGGACCAGCACCACTACGTAGAGCAACACCAAAGCCACGTGACCGATATTGCCTTATTAGTGCTGTGGCGACCCGCTGCGCCCGGCTTCGCCGCGCTTGCGATCGCC
>NZ_JBAPPI010000753.1:0-3055 GCF_049280035.1 Mycobacterium sp.
CGATGAGACGGCGCAGCGAGCGGCCGCCGTCGTCGGACCGCGCGCAGCCACCAGCTACGGCGAGCACGTCGCTGGCGACCTAGCCGCCGGGCTGGCCGAGCAGGACGTCGCGGTGGTCTCCGGCGGGGCCTACGGCATCGACGGCGCGGCCCACCGGGCCGCACTCGCCGTCGAGGGCGTCACTGTCGCAGTATTGGCCGGGGGACTTGATATCCCTTATCCCGCTGGACATTCCGGCTTGCTGCATCGGATCGGCAGCAGCGGATTATTGGTCACCGAATATCCGCCGGGGTTTCGTCCTGCGCGGCATCGGTTCCTGACACGCAATCGGTTGGTGGCGGCGTTTGCCGGCGCGGCGGTGGTGGTGGAGGCCGGTCTGCGCAGTGGCGCGGCAAACACCGCTGCGTGGGCGCGAGCGTTGGGCCGGATCGTGGGCGCGGTGCCCGGGCCGGTGACCTCGTCGGCGTCGACGGGATGCCACGCCCTGCTACGCGCCGGCGCGGAGGTGATCACTCGCGCCGAGGACATCGTCGAGCTGGTCGGTTCCATCGGTGAGCTGGCGCCCGAGCAGCCGCGGCCCGCAACGGCGCTGGACGGGCTCAGCGACGACGAGCGGCACGTTTATGAGGCGCTACCAGCGCGCGGGGTCGCCACCGTCGACGAGATCGCGATCGCCGCCGCGCTGGAGCCGACGCGAATACTGGCGCCACTGGCAATGCTCGAGGTCGCCGGCCTGGCCGAGCGACACGACGGCCGCTGGCGAATCGTCCGGAAACGGAGCCCCCCGCCGTGATGGCAGCGGCTCGTATAGTCGACGGGGTCCGCTGCAAAGGGAAGGGAACTACGTGGCCGGTCGACCAGTGCACACCTTCGAAGTGGTGCGCCGCGAAGAAGTCACGTCGCACATGGTCCGGGTTGTCCTGGGCGGCAGCGGCTTCGACACATTCACACCCAGCGAGTTCACCGACTCCTACGTCAAGCTGGTGTTCGTCGCTGGCGACGTCGATATGGCCTGCCTACCGCAACCGTTGACGCTGGACAGCTTCGCCGACCTACCCGCCGCCAAGCAGCCGGTGGTGCGGACCCTGACCGTGCGGCGTGCCGACCCGGTCGCCCGCGAGATCGCCATCGACATCCTCGTACATGGTGAGCACGGCACGGCCGGCCCGTGGGCCGCGGCGGCCGAACCCGGCCAGCCGGTGTATCTGATGGGTCCCAGTGGCGCCTACAGCCCGGATCCGGCCGCCGATTGGCACTTGCTGGCCGGCGACGAGACTGGCCTGCCGGCCATCAGTGTTGCACTAGAAGCGTTGCCCTCCAACGCAATTGGTCACGCGTTCATCGAGATCGCCGGACCCGAGAACGAAATCCCGCTGACCGCACCCGACGGTGTCGCAATCAATTGGATTTACCGCGGCGGGCGAGCCGATCTGATCAGCGAGGACCGAGCCGGCGACCACGCCCCGTTGATCGAGGCGGTCAAGTCCGCCGCATGGCTTCCCGGGCAGGTGCACGCCTTCGTCCACGGCGAAGCGCAGGCGGTGATGCACAACATTCGGCCCTATATCCGCACGGATCGCGCAGTGGATGCCAAGTGGGCGTCGATCTCGGGTTACTGGCGGCGCGGCCGCACCGAAGAGACATTCCGGCAGTGGAAGAGGGAACTGGCCGACGCTGAGGCCGGGGCTTACTAGCCTCGTCAGCCTGTTCACCTGCTGGCATGCTCATCCCATGGCATTCGGCGACTATCAAAACGAGATCTACCTTCAAGGCCTGGGCGGAGTAGCGCCATCACTACCGATGGTGTTCGCGGAACTGGAAGCCAAGGCGGCAAAGGCTCTACCGCCGTCGGTGTGGTCATACGTCGCGGGCGGGGCCGGGGACGAGCGCACCCAGCGGGCCAACTGCGAGGCCTTCGAGGGTTGGGGACTGATCCCGCGGATGTTCGTCGGCGCCAAGGAACGTGACTTGTCCGTGCAGATGTTCGGGTTGACGCTGCCCTCGCCGGTGTTCATGGTGCCCATCGGGGTCATCGGGTTGTGCGCCCAGGACGGCCACGGCGACCTGGCGACGGCCCGCGCGGCCGCCCGCACAGGCGTTCCGATGGTCGCCTCAACGCTGACCGTCGACCCGATGGAAGATGTCGCTGCCGAGTTCGGCGAGACCCCCGGGTTCTTCCAGCTCTACACCCCGGCCGACCGTGAACTGGCCGCCAGCCTGGTGCAGCGCGCCGAGGCGGCCGGCTTCAAGGGCATCGTCGTCACCCTCGACACCTGGGTTACCGGTTGGCGTCCGCGCGACTTGAGCACGTCGAACTTCCCTCAGCTGCGCGGACATTGCCTGAGCAACTACACCAGTGACCCGGTGTTCCGCGCCAGCCTGCCGCAGCCACCCGAAGAGAACCCACAGGGCGCTGTACTGCGGTGGATCCAGGTTTTCGGCAACCCGCTGACGTGGGACGACCTTCCGTGGCTGCGCTCGCTGACCAAGCTGCCACTGATCGTCAAGGGCATCTGCCACCCCGACGATGCGCGTCGCGCCAGAGACGGCGGTGTCGACGGCATCTACTGCTCCAATCACGGTGGCCGGCAGGCCAACGGCGGCTTGCCCGCGCTGGACTGCCTGCCCGGCGTGGTCGAAGCCGCAGACGGGCTGCCGGTGCTGTTCGACTCCGGGATCCGAAGCGGCGCCGACATCGTCAAGGCCCTCGCGCTCGGGGCGACCGCCGTTGGCGTCGGACGCCCCTATGCCTACGGCCTGGCGCTGGGCGGCGTCGACGGCATTGTGCACGTGCTGCGGACGCTGCTGGCCGAAGCCGACCTGACCATGGCCGTCGACGGATACACATCACTGGCTGGTCTCACTCCCGACACCCTGCGGCGCGTCAGCTGAGCCAGACCGCCGGTGTCTGCAACCGTGGGGTAGTGGAGGCGATCCTCGACGAGTTCGACGACTTCTTGGCGCTGCAACGCGGTCGCTCGGCCCATACCCGTCGCGCCTACCTTGGCGATCTGCGGTCGTTGTTCGATTTCCTGGACGAACGCGCGCCCGCGGC
>NZ_JBAPPI010000754.1:0-2010 GCF_049280035.1 Mycobacterium sp.
GTGGACTGTTGTCCGAGGGTTACATCCACGGCCTCAATCACCACTACGAGGCGGCGCTGCAGCTGCGACATGCGGCGGGTGCGCGTCAGGTCGAGGACGCCAAACTGGCGCTGGTGACCGCGGGCGGGGGACCCTTCGGCGGTGCGAACGTCTACAGCAGGGAGCACCCGTGACGAATCCGGCACTGGCGGCACCGATCCCGGTGCCCGACCCCGACTCGGCGCCGTACTGGGAGGGTCTGAAGGACGGCAAGTTGATGCTGTGCCGCTGTGACGAGACCGGGAAGTGGATCCATCCGCCGTTGGAACGCAGCCGGTACACTGGTGGCCCCGTGCACTTCGAGGAAGTCAGCGGCGATGGCACGATCTTCAGCTACATCGTCGTCCGCCAGGCTCTCGTTCCTGGCCGCGTGCCCCCTTATGTCGTCGGGCTCGTCGAACTCGTGGAGCAGCCGGGCCTACGGATCAACGCGGTCATCCATGCCGATCCAGCCGACGTCCGAATCGGTCAGCCAGTGCAGCTGCGCATCTCCGATCTCGGTGACAGCGGGTATCGCATACCAGAATTCATCATCAAATAGGTGTGCGCAGCAATCAGCTCAACAACTTGCCGGTGCCCAGGTCGCGATAGGCCTCGGCGAAGCGGCCAAGCACCGCGCCGACGACCTCGACCGAATACATCTGGTCGGGTGCGATCGCCCACATGCAGAAGCCCCAGGCCGGGCTCTCGCGATACGCGGTCCACATAGCCTCGCGGTCGGGTACCGAGGTGACACCGGCGTCGAGCAGCCGACCGCGGTAGTTGTCCAGCAGCTCGCGCTCGTGGGCCCGCCGAAGCTCCGGGGATAGCGCAGCGATCAACGCATAGCCGACGTCGTGTGACCACGAGCCGCGCCGAATCAGCTGCCAGTCAAGGACACCCAGTCGGCCATCGGGTAGCACATACGTGTTGCGCGGATGCGGATCCCCGTGCAGCAGCGTGACCGGGCCGCGGGCTACCCGCTCCTGGAGTCTCCAGAAAGCCGCCTCCATCCCGTCCATATCGGTGCCCGCCGCATCGAGGAGCGCCTTCTTGTAAGGAGCCTCCATGAGGCCGCGGATTATCGCAAACCCATTGTCGCGCAGAAAGTCTGCGAACCCGCCCGTGACCGGATCCTGTAACCAGGACAAGTCGCCGCCGTCGGCCAGCCGCCGGCTACCCCAGAACGGGGCGTGCACTTGGCTCAACGTTGCGAGCAGCGCGTCGACCTGCTCGACAGTGAGCCCGGATATCGCGTCGGGGACCTGCGCGCCGCGTAAGGTGATGTCCTCTCCGAGGATGAGAAACTGCGACGGACCGTCTAGGTGGTCGGCGAAGTAGGTTGTCATGGTCTCGACGTTCAGGACCGCACGCAGGTCGCGGTAGAACCTTGTCTCGTCGTCGTACAGCACCGTCCCGCCGCCCCCTTCGGACAGCGATTCGTCGAACGCCTCCGGCAGGTCGTGCACCGTTCTCAATTGCGTTTTGATGAAGAGCCGCCGCGGAAGTCGGGTATGCGGATCGGCATAGTTCACATCGAGGCGCAGGTGCGAAGTGGTGCCCTGCCAGGTGTGCCCAACCGTGACGCCGGTTACCTCGACGTCAGGATCGTGTCGGCGCAAAAGCGACGTCAAAACGTCGGGCGTGACGTCGTCGGCGGATTGAAGCGTGACTTGCAGAGCTTGACCGGTCATCACAATCCTCATCGGTGAGATATAACTATGACAGTCGACTGTCACGTTAGCACCGAAGCCGCCGGACGGAGCCGGTTTGGCGCCCTAGGTAGAAACGGTTGACTACGCGGCCTTGGCGGGACGAAACAACGGCAACCACACCCGGCTGTCCTCCTCGCCCGACAGCGCGGTCCAGTCTTCGAAGAAGACCTCAACCGGCATACCGACGCTGATCTCGTCCACGGCGACGTCGACCACGTTGGTGATCAGTCGGACGTCGGGCTCGTCGTTCAACTCCACCATCGCCACGATGTAGGGC
>NZ_JBAPPI010000755.1:0-5385 GCF_049280035.1 Mycobacterium sp.
GTCCCAGTGAGGTTGACGTCGATGATCTTCTGCCAGTCGGCCAGCGGGAAGTTCTGCGGGTATTGCCGTTGAGGATGCCGGCGTTGTTGACCAACACGTTGAGCCTGCCAAACTCGTGCACCGTCACGTCGACGGCGGACTTCCACTGATCGGGCTGCGTCACGTCGAGGTGGACGAACCGCGCCGCACCACCCAATTCCGTTGCCAGCGCCCTGCCTTCGGCATCAAGGATGTCGCCGGCGACGACGCTGGCCCCTTCGGCGACCAACGCCCGCGCATGCGATGCGCCCATGCCGCGAGCGCCGCCACTGATCAGTGCAACTTTTCCGTCTACGCGTCCCATGGCGGGTCAGGCTACCCCGGGTCGCAGCAGTGTCTGGGCGTGCCTGAGCGCGGTGTCGAGGTCGGGCAGGGTGAGCTCGTCGCGGCCGCCCAAGTGGATCTCGATCTGGTACTCCGGCTGGCCATCACGTCCGAAGATCGGCAGGACTACGAATTCCGTTGCCGCTAGCTCGGTTTCAAGCGCATGCGTGACAGATTGCAGCGTGACCATCGTCATCAGGGTGCTCAGCTCTCGAGTCACCTGGGCGGTCGGCTCCAAGGATGCCAACACCGCGGTGAGCCGGTCGTGCAGCGAGGTGTGGGCGGCGTCGAACCGCCAGGCTCCGTAGCCCCGGTCACGTATCGCGGCGAGCACCCGCCGATGCGCGGTGATTTCGGCACGGCTCAGCCGCGGCGTGACCCGCTGCAGCCAGCCGTCGACGGCCTCGTCGTCGCGCCAGGCCATCGCCACCAAGCCGAACGGAGGTCCGATGGGGAAGTGCTGGCCGACGGCGTGCTCACTATCGGTGCCGTGGCCGACCGCGTCGACGGTAATCAGGTGCGTCCGCCCGATCTTGGACATGGAGCAACCTGCGCCCAGCGTGGTGTGCAGGAAGGTCAATGCATCACGGCCGCGGTCCAACAGCGGGAATTGCGCTCTCAGGCCGTGCACCAGCCCGAACAATCCGCTGCCCAACGTGTAGCGGCGATCCTCGCGACGGGTCACCCAGTTGCGCCGCTCCAGTTCGGCCAGCAGCAAGGCGCAGGTCGAGGTGCTGAGCCCGCATATTTTGGCCAGTTCGGCCGATGTCCGGCCGCCGGGTGAATCCGACAGTGCCTCAAGCACATCCATCACCCGCCCGGTGGGTGGCGACTTGGTCGGCCCGGCTCCGCGCAGCGGCACTCTTGACGAACCCATCGCCGCCTTTCTACTATCCGTCCAAAATCTACTAGTTTGATTCCTAATATTAGGAGACCCAATGTACAACGTCGGCGTGTGGGGTCCGGGCTCGATGGGGCTGATCGCCTTGCGCGGGGTGATCGACCATCCACAGCTGCAACTCGTCGACCTCGTGGTGCATAGCGATGCCAAGGTCGGTCGCGACGCGGGGGAGTTGTGCGGGATCGCCCCGGTGGGCGTCGCTGCCACGACGGAAGCCGCGGGGATGTTGGCCGGTGACGCCGACGTGGTGGTCTATGCCGCGGCGGCCAACCTGCGGCCGGCGGAGGCGATCGCAGACATGGTGTCGATCCTGCGGTCGGGTAAGAACGTGGTGTCGTGCTCGGTGGTGCCGCTGGTCTTTCCCGATGCGGTCGACGCGGTCTTCACCGAGCCGCTGCGGGCGGCCGCAATCGCCGGTGGGGTGTCGTTCTTCACCACGGGAATCGACTCTGGATTTGCCAACGATGTTCTGCCGCTGGTGCTTTCGGGTGTCTCACGGGTGATCGATTCAGTCCGGGTGACGGAGATGTTCAACTACGCCACCTATCCGGACAAGGATGCGGTGTACGAGATTCTCGGGTTCGGCAAGCCGCCCGAGGAGACCCCGTTCGCGGCGACGCCCGGGGTGTTCACGTTTGGTTGGGGTCCGGTGTTGCACCAGCTTGCCGCTGGGTTGGGCGTGAAGATCGACAACATCGACGAGAACGTCGAACGGGTCGCCGCCGCGGAATCATTCGAGACCCCGACGGGCCATATCGCCGCAGGCACCGTCGCCGCGATGCGGTCCACCCTCACCGGATACGTCGATGGCGCACCAACATTCGTCATCGACCACGTCAGCCGCATGCGAGACGACATCGCCCCAGACTGGCCGCAGCCGCACATTTCGATCCAGCCGAAGGACCTCGGATTCGGGTTGGCGTCCGGGCGCGGTCTGTATCGCGTGCAGATCGACGGGTCGCCGAGCATGCGCTGCGAGTTCGAGATGGCCGACGACCACGACCACGACCTGGGTGCGCGGATGGCCGGCGCATCCCGCATGGTCAACGCCATTCCCGCGGTGTGCGAAGCGCAGCCGGGTCTGCTTTCGGCGTTGGATCTGCCGCTGGTCACCGGCGCGGGTCTGGTCCGGTCGGTGCCTGGGCCGTCACCGGACAGCCGACTGTTCTAGCGGCTCGGCTGGTCGAATGGCCAGTTATCGCACGGATTTTGCGGGATCTTGTCGCATGACTGGCCACTCGAAAACACTAGAGGTGTGGCGGCAGGCCGAATTTCGCGAACAGCGTGGTGTCGAGGAAAGCCACCACATGCGACACCCCGTCGGCGCGCATGTCCAGCACCTGCAGCTGGAACGGCAGATGTTTGTCGCCGTCGCGCATATACATCGCAGCGGCGGGCTGTCCGTTAGCGGTCAACGGGATCAGGCGCATATCACCCGGTACCTGCGCTGGGCACTGTTGGTGGATGAGTGTGGCGATCGCCTGCGGGCTCTGATACCAGCCGACGAACGGCGGCATCTCCCAGACCGCCTCGCGAGTGAACATTTCCGCTAGCCGGTCGATGTCGTAGGCCTCGAAAGCCGCGATGTAATCCGTCAAGCGGTCCTGCGCATCCGCCGAGTCCAGCGCGATCAGCTGGTCTTCGGTGCTGGGCCCGACCGCCTCCAGCTGTGATCGCGCACGCTGCAGCAGGCTGTTGACGGCGGCCGTGCTGGCGCCGATTGCCTCGGCCACTTCGGCGGCCTTCCATTGCAGCACTTCTCGCAGCACCAGCACCGCTCGCTGCCGGGGCGACAGATGCTGCAGCGCCGCCACGAATGCCAGCCGCACCGAGTCGCGTGTACTGACGATCACGGAAGGATCAGAAGGATCAGCCGGATCATCGGAGACGTCCGGCAAGGGCTCGAGCCACGGCACCTCGGTGCGCTCTACCAGCTCGCCGGTCGGGTCCGAACTGGGTGCGCCCAAGCCAACCGGCAGCGGCCGCCGCGACCGGCCCTCGAGCGCGGTCAGGCAGGTGTTGGTGGCGATGCGGTGCAGCCAGGTGCGTAGCGACGACTTTCCCTCGAAACGGTCGTAGGCCTTCCAGGCGCGCAAAAAGGTTTCCTGCACCAGATCCTCGGCATCGTGCAACGATCCGGTCATCCGGTAGCAATGTGCGAGCAGTTCTCGCCGGTAGGGCTCAGCGGTGGTAGAAAAATCCGCGTCGCCGTCACCGGCGAAATCCTCGGCGAGCAGGCTCACCCGAGCGAGCTTACGCACCCCGTCCGACATCCGGCCCACACGGCGACGGCTGCGGGGACGCGCCGGGGGATTGGGTTTACGCTGCCCCTGATGACAACCACCCGCACCGAACGGACCTTCGATGGCGTGGGCGGCGTGCACATCGTCTACGACATGTGGACCCCCGACACCACACCGCGCGCGGTGGTCGTCCTCTCGCACGGGCTGGGCGAACACGCCCGCCGCTACGACCACGTCGCTGAGCGGTTCGGTCAGGACGGGCTGGTCACCTACGCGCTCGACCACCGCGGACATGGCCGCTCCGCCGGCAAGCGGGTGCTGGCCAAAGACATCTCCGAGTACACCGGCGACTTCGACACCCTGGTCGGTATCGCCAGCAAAGAACACCCCGGGCTTACGCGCATCGTGCTCGGGCACAGCATGGGCGGCGGCATCGTCTTTGCCTACGGCATCGAACGCCCCGACGACTACGACCTGATGGTGCTGTCCGGGCCGGCAGTGGCGGCCCAGGCCGCCGTGTCGCCGCTGCTGTTGCTGGTCGCCAAGACTCTCGGCGCGATCACCCCGGGCTTGCCGCTGCAGGAACTCGACGCCAGCGCGATATCCCGTGACCCCGCGGTGGTGGACGCCTACAACACCGACCCGTTGGTACATCACGGCAAGGTTCCCGCTGGCATCGCCCGCGCGCTGCTGATGGTCGGCGAGACGATGCCGCAACGGGCTCCCGCGCTGACCGCGCCGCTGCTGGTCGTGCACGGATCCGAAGACAGGCTTATCCCGGTGGACGGCAGCCGGCAGCTGGTCGAGGCGGTGGGCAGTTCCGATGTCGGGCTGAAGGTCTATCCGGGTCTATATCACGAGGTGTTCAACGAGCCGGAGCGCTATCAGGTGCTCGACGACGTTGTTTCGTGGATCAACGCCCGACTGTGAGGCGCCGCACCGGAAAGTCGTATCGTTCCTTTAGTTTGGTGCCATGAGCGACGACAAGATGCTGGCGCGTATCGCAGCCCTGTTGCGTCAGGCCGAGGGCACCGACAACGCCCATGAGGCGGAGGCGTTCATGGCGGCCGCGCAACGACTGGCCACCGCGACGTCCATCGACTTGGCGGTGGCGCGGTCGCATGCGGACAAGCGGACGCCTGCGCAAGCGCCGGTCCAGCGCACCATCACCATCGGCGCGGCCGGCAGCCGGGGACTACGGACCTACGTGCAGCTTTTCGTGGTGATCGCGTCGGCGAACGACGTGCGCTGCGACGTGGCATCCAACTCGACGTTCGTGTACGCCTACGGGTTTGCCGAGGACATCGATGCCACGCACGCGTTGTATGCCAGCTTGGTGGTTCAGATGGTGCGCGCATCGGATTCCTACCTCTCGTCTGGTGCACACCGGCCGACCCCGACGATCACCGCCCGGCTGAATTTTCAGCTTGCCTTCGGCGCCCGGATTGGTCAGCGGTTGGTCGAGGCCCGCGAGCAGACTCAGCGAGAAGCCAAGAAAGATCGTCGTCGTCCGCCGGGCACCGCGATTGCGCTGCGGGACAAGGAGATCGAACTTCGCGATTACTACCGTAGCGCGTCGAAGGCGCGAGGCACCTGGCAGGCCAGCCGGGCTACTGCGGGGTATTCCTCGGCGGCGCGACGGGCGGGGGACCGAGCCGGCAAGCGGGCGCGACTAGGAAGCGGCCCAGAGCTCTCCGGGGCGCGGACCGCGCTGGAGCGGTGAACGCCGAGCAACCGGCCGCGCGGGATTGGCAGCGTTCGAAGGTCTACGCCGCCGAGGAGTTCGTCCGGACGCGGTTCGACCGTGCCACCGAACACGGGTCAGGCAGCGTGGAGTTCTTCGGCGAACAGTTGACGCTGCCGCCGGAGGCGCGGTTC
>NZ_JBAPPI010000756.1:0-11236 GCF_049280035.1 Mycobacterium sp.
GGTCACGCATGAGAGTGAAGATGGTGACCAGCACCGCGATCGCGGCGATCGCGGCCAGTGCGATGGCGCCGGCGCGACCCGGGTCGGCCCGCACCCTGGCCAGCCAGCCGGCACCAGGCTGTCCGGCACCGTCTGGAAGCCACCGCGGCAGCAGCGAGTTTGGGTCGGTGTCGGCATCCGTGCCGTCGGCATCGCTGTCTGGTTGGGCGCCGAGTCGTCGATGCAGTCGCTCGGCGGGCAGTTCTGTGCGCATGCCGCCGACGGTAGGTGCGCCGACTGTCACAGCAGGGTCGTCGCGGGGCCCGGTGGCACCGCCTGTGGACGGGCTGCCGGCTGTGCACAACCGCCTGAGCGACGAGGCGCCTGACTAGTTGGTTGGGTATGCGGATAACGTGCACGGCAGGGACCGTGAGATCCAACAGAGGAGGCTGCCATGCAATTGGCACTCACGCCGCACGAAGCCGCCTTCCGCGACGAGCTGCGTACCTTTTACACGACGAAGATTCCGGCGGACTTTCGCGAGAAAACCCGTCAGGGTCTGCCGCTCGGCCGTGACGACTTCATCACCTGCCACAAGATCCTCAACGATCACGGGCTGGCGGTGCCCAATTGGCCCGTCGAGTGGGGTGGCAAGGACTGGACGCCCGCTCAGCATCAGATCTGGCTGGACGAGATGCAGCTGGCCTCTGTGCCCGAACCCCTGAACTTCAACGCGAAGATGGTCGGACCGGTGATCGCCGAGTTCGGGTCGCGGGAGATCAAGCAACGCTTCCTGCCGCCGACGGCCAGCCTCGACATCTGGTGGTGCCAAGGGTTCTCCGAGCCCGAAGCCGGCTCGGATTTGGCGTCGCTGCGTACTACCGCCTTGCGCGACGGCGACAGCTATGTGGTCAACGGGCAGAAGACCTGGACGACATTGGGCCAATACGCCGACTGGATCTTCTGCCTGGTACGCACCGACCCGCAGGCGCCGAAAAAGCAGGCCGGCATCTCGTTTCTGCTCATCGACTTGGACACCCCGGGCATCACGATGCGGCCGATCAAGCTGATCGACGGCAGCTTCGAGGTCAACGAGGTGTTCTTCGAAGACGTCCGGGTACCCGCCGATCAGCTTGTCGGAGAAGAGAACCAGGGCTGGACCTACGCGAAGTTCCTGTTGGGCAACGAGCGGACCGGAATCGCGGGGGTGGGCCGCACCAAGGTTCGTCTCGCCGAGGTCAAACAATGCGCCGCCGACACCGGCCTGCTCGACGATCCGCTGTTCGCCGCCCGGCTCGCCGAAGCCGAAAACGAGTTGCTGGCACTGGAACTCACCCAGATGCGGGTCGCCTCAGGTTCGGCAGACGGTAAGCCCAATCCGGCGTCGTCGGTGCTCAAGCTACGCGGCAGCGTGTTGCAGCAGACCGCCACCGAATTGCTCGTCGAAGTCGCCGGCCCCGATGCGCTCCCGTTCGATGCCGGCGACGACATCGCGTCACCGCAATGGGCGCAGGGCAGCGCGCCGCACTACCTGAACTACCGCAAGACATCCATCTACGGCGGCAGCAATGAGGTACAGCGCACCATCATCGCGTCCACCATCCTCGGGTTGTAGTAGACGGCAGCGTCTAAGGAAAATGAGGTAAAGCCATGGACTTTCATTTGAGCGACGAACAGGTTCTGCTCCGCGACACCACCCGCGACTTGCTGTCCCGAAGCTATGACCCGGAAAGCCGCAACAAGATCGTCGGCAGCGAGCTGGGCTGGAGCCGCGACGTGTGGAGTCAGCTGGCCGACACCGGGATCCTCGGGCTGGGCTTCGATCCTGACGAGGCCGGCCAGATCGAGGTGATGGTCGTACTCACCGAAGTTGGGCGCCGGCTGGCACCCGAACCCGTCGTGCATGCGGCGCTGGGACCGGGGGCGATCATCGCCGAGGTCGGCAGCGACGCACAAAAGGAGCTTCTGGACGAGGTCGCCGCCGGGCAGCGGTTGCTGGCATTTGCCCACCTCGAACCCGGGATGCGCGCGGCGGCCACCGCAAGTATCGCGACAACCGCTGTGCAGCAAGGTGATTCGTGGCTGCTCAACGGACGGAAGAACCCAGTGCTTGCCGGCGACTGCGCCGACACCCTGGTGGTCAGCGCCGGGTTGCCTGCCGGCGGCGTCGGGTTGTTCCTGGTCGACGGCGACGCGGTCGCCCGCCAGCCGTATCGCACCTTCGACGGCCAACGGGGTGCCCAGATCGACCTGGACCAGGCGCCCGGCGAGCCGCTTCATGACGCGGTGGACGCGTCGACCGCCATCCGCAACGGCGTCGTCCGCATCCAGTCCGCGTTGTGCGCGGAGGCGGTCGGCGCCATGGAAGAGGCGCTTCGGTTGACCACCGATTACCTCAAGACGCGCAAGCAGTTCGGGGTCACGCTCAACAAGTTTCAGACGCTGACCCAGCGTGCCGCCGACATGTACGTGTCGCTGGAACTGGCCCGTAGCATGAACCTCTACGCCGCGATGTCGATCGCCGACGGCAATCTCGACCCGGTGGTCGCGGCACGGGCCAAGCTGCAGATCGGCCGGTCGGGGCGGCACATCGCGCAGGAGTCGATTCAGCTGCACGGCGGCATCGGAATGACCGCGGAGTATCCGGTCGGCCACTATGCCGCGCGGCTGACCGCGATCGAGCGCACCCTTGGTTCATCGCAGGACCAGTTGCACGTGTTGGTCGATCAGGTCGCCGACTACGACGTAGTGACGCTGTAGGTCGGAGCAGTCGCCTGGCCGAACTCTTCGACGCAGTCGCCGAATTCTCGGCGTTCAATATCGCCGACTGACCTTCCGGGCATCAACTCGGCTCTGGCGCTGCAACCGATTCCGAGCTCGGCTCCGGCGGTGCAACCGATTCCGAGCTCGCCTCTGGCGCTGCACCATTTTCCGACCCGGCCGACTGTGAGTCCGACTCGGGCAGCTGAGCTGCGAGGTACTCGGCGAGCCCGCCGATCGTCGGATAGTCGAATACCGCGGTAGCGTTGATCGTGAACGCGCCACCGAACTGGCTGTACAACCGGTTGCGGAGTTCGACGGCCATCAGTGAATCCGTACCCAGGTCCACGAACCGACCGGTTGCGGCCGGCGGTTGCGCGAGCCGCAGGAATTGCTGCACTTCGCGCTGCAGGAATTCGGTAATGAAACCGGCGCGCTGCGCCACCGGGATTTCCTGCAATTGCCGGAGCAATTCACTGTCACCGGTTATCTCTCCGACCGCACTCGGCAACACGAGATCGAGAATCGGTGGGCGAGAACTGCCCAGCATCTTCGCCGCACGCTGCCAGTTGGCTTTGATGACAGTTGCCTGCGCAGTTCCGTTGGCGACAACCTCCGCGAGCGCGCTGAGGGCGGCCGAGGGTTCCAGCGGAACCAGGCCTTGCGCACCGATATTGGCGCGCGCGGCCTCCGAAGACGCCATGCCCCCCTTGGCCCAGGGACCAAAGTTGACGCCGGTCGCCGGCAAGCCATGCGCCTGTCGTTCCGCGACCAGCCCGTCGAGCAGCGCATTGGCAGTCGAGTAGTTGGCCTGCCCGGGTGAACCCAGCAAGCTGGACACCGAGGAGGACACGATGAAGAAGTCGAGATCGTCGTTCTTCGTCAACCGGTCTAAGTAGCAGGCGCCGAACGCCTTGGGCGCCAACGTCGTCCGGAAACGCTCCGGGGTCTGCTGTGACAGCAGCGCGTCGTCGAGCACGCCCGCCAAATGCGCCACTCCCGCGAGCGGCGGCAACTCCGCGCGGATCCGCTCCAGTAGCTTTTCGACCTCGGATTCGTCACCGACATCAGCCGCGAAGGTGTGGATGCGGCAGCGATAGCGCTCAGTGATGTCCTCGATTACCCGTTGTGCATCCGCATCGGGCGCGCGCCGGCTGGTCAACACGATGTCACCGGCACCGAGTTGGGCCAGATACGCCGCCGTGTGCAGGCCGATCGCACCGAGTCCACCGGTGATCAGATAACTCCGATCGCCGCGCGGCTGTAGCGGGTTCGGCATTTGCAGCACGATCTTGCCGATATGCCGCGCTTGCTGCATGCGGCGAAACGCCGTCTTCGCTTCCGTCAGCGGGTAGATCTCGGCGGGTAGTGGCGTCCATTCGCCTCTCGCCAACCCGTCCGACACCTCGCCCAGCAAGCCACGAATACGCTCGGGCTCTTGGAAGGTAACCGTGTCTAGCGCAACAATCTCGTAGGCGATATCGGGACGGGCCGCCGCCATCTGTTCCGGAGTCCAGATGTCTCGCTTGGCGATCTCTGCGAAACGGCCATTCTGGGCGGTGGCCCTTACGGTCGCTTCGACAAACCCCTCATTGGTCAGGCTGTTGAGCACCACGTCGACGCCGGCACCGTCGGTGTCAGCGAGGATTTGGTCAGCGAAATCCGTACTGCGCGAGTCGTAGACATATTCCACACCCAGCTTGCGCAGTGTCGCGCGTTTGTAGGTGCTGGCGGTGGCGAAGACGATCGCACCGTGCTGCTGGGCCATCTGGATGGCGGCCAATCCGACACCACCGCTGGCGGCGTGGATGAGCACACGGTCACCGGGCTGCAGCTGCGCCCAGTCGAACGCGAGTCGGGCCGTGAGTGCTGCAGCGGGAATGGTCGCGGCGTCTACCGCGCTCACCCCGTCGGGAATCGGCGCCAGCAACTGGGCCGGCACGTTGAACCGGCTGGCGAACGCGCCCTGCATGAAGCCATAAACGCGTTGGCCGACCTCGAGTCCGGTGACGCCGCCACCCAACTGGGTGACGATGCCGGCGAAGTCGCCGCCGATCGGACCCGGATCACCCGGGTAGAGACCCAGCACATTGAGCACATCCCGGAAGTTCAGACCAGAGGCCTCAACTCGAACCTGCACATAGCCGTCGTCCGGTGGCGGCACTTCTGTCTCGGTCAGGCGCAGGTTGTCGATCGCGCCGCGTTCAGTGGGCGCCAACACGTAATCAGTTGCCCGCGGTACCGCGAGATGGCCGCTGCGCGCCCATGGCAGTAACCGGGACGCCAAGAACTTTCCTTGCCGCAGTGCGAGTTCGGGTTCCTCGATCGGAGCGCCGAGAAGACCGGCCAGCGAGTGCACGGCCTCCTTTGATCCGTCGTAATCGACCAGCCTGCAGTGCAGGGCCGGTTCCTCGTTGACGATGGTGCGCCCGAGTCCCCACAGCGCCGCCTGCACGGGATCGACCGGCTCGCCAGATTCGGTCGCCACAGCTCGTTCGGTGATGATCCATAGTCCGCCGGGAAGTTTCACCGCCTCGGCGGCCTGCAGGGTGTGCACGGCGCTGAGCAGTTGGGCGATCTCGGTCTCCAGCCGCGCGGCAGATTCAGCGCTCGACTCTTCTGCACTCGGTCCGGTGCTGCGCCAGACGATGCCGGAGATCGGCATACCGCGCTCTTGAGCCTGTGCCAACAGCTGCCCCAAGAGCTCCGGATCCATGGTCCGGTCAAATGAGATGCAGCCCGGCAGTTCGGCCGCCAGCTTGTCGAGCCCCGCAATCAGCCAGGTGCCGTTCGCGTTTCCGGCGGCCCCGATATCACTGCTCGGTGCGGGCAGGGGCACCTCGTGCCAGCCGAGGCTATACAGCAGCCGGGTGGCATCGCCGCCGAGCCCGCGCAACAACGCCTCTCGGGGCGCGCGTTTGACCGTGAACTCGCGAATCCCGCCCAGGTGGCGGCCATCCCGATCAACGAAATCGAGATCGAAGACTTGCGTTTCGCTGTCGAGGCCGCTGGTATGCCACCTCGCGCGGCAATAAAACCGCCTAGGCATCTTTTCCCGAAGCTCTACTTGCCCGTACCGCAACGGCAAGAACAGATCGGCTACCCCTTGTTCGGCCGCGAGAAGCGCCGGGAAAGCCGGGAAGGCGACTCCGGTGCACAGATCGAGCAGCACCGGATGCATCGGCTCGGTTCCGAGGTGCTCGGCGAGCTCTTCGCCGACGGTGATATCGCCGATCGCCTCTCCCTCACTGAGCCACAGCGACTTCAGGGAACCGGACCAGTTGGGTCCCCATGCCAGCTCCATGTCGGCGAAGGTCTCGAACAGCTCCTGCGGGCGCGTCCGGTCCATCCGCTCGATTGCGGCGTCAATGGAATCCATCGGATCCGAGGCCGGCTCGTCGTCGACACCGGTAACGACGGTGCCATCGGCGTTCAACGACCATTCAGCCTCACTGACACCGTATTCGCGGCTGTGCACTCGGAAGGTCCAGCCGCCGCCGTCCTCGAGCGGATGCAACGCCAGCTGCACCTCGCGAGAACTCTTCTCGGGCAGGATGATCGGCTCATAGAAAAAGACATCTTTCACCCGCGCCGGCGGACCAACGGCGGCCAGGACCATCGCCGCGTACGTCGCGCCGGGAACGACAACGGTGCCATAGATAACGTGATCCGACAGCCACGGTTGCGATTTGACGGACAGTCGACTGGTGTACACGGAGTCGCCGGATGCGAGATCCTTTGCACTACCCAAGATTCCGGATACGGAGGAGCCCTGACCATCGATGCCGGCGATCCCAGAGGTCTTGGGCCAGAAGCGACGACGCTGGAACGGATAGGTGGGCAGTTCGAGTCGGCGGCGAGGTTGATGCTGCAGCGCAGCGAACTTGGGCCGATGGCCGCCGACATATGCCGTGGCCAGTGCTTCTGCGATCTGGCGCCGGTCACCTACGCCCTTGCGTAGCGAAACGATCGCACGCGGCGCGGCCAAGTGTTCCGGCCAGACCTGCACCGCAGCCCCGGTCAGAACCGGTTGCGGACCAATCTCCATCAACACCGAGCATCCCAGCGCCGCCACGGTGCGTACGCTTTCGGCGAACTGCACCGGCTGACGAGAATGCCGCCGCCAATATTGGGCGTCTAGTGGGGTTTCCGCCGTCAGCACGGTGCCCGTGCGGTTGCAGACCAGCGGCAACGTCGGCACAGCGTATTGCAACCGCGTTGCGTAAGACTCGAATTCGCCGAGCACCGGCTCCAGCAACTCCGAATGGAAGGCGTGGCTGGTTTCCAGCCAGCTGCAGCGGATCCCGTCGCCACCAAACCTGGCGACTACCTGTTCTAGATCCGCTCCCGGACCCGACAGCACCGTGTTGGGACCGTTGTAGGCGGCGACCGACACCTGAGGGAATTCGCTGGCGACGTCCTCGACGTGCTTGGCGTCGGTGAACACCGCCACCATTCGCCCACCGTCGGGCAGACTACCGAACAGCCGGCCGCGCTCGGCCATTAGCCGCGCCCCGTCCTCGAGGCTGAAAACCCCGGCCACACATGCCGCCGCGTACTGGCCCACGCTGTGCCCCAGCACCACATCTGGCTCGACGCCCCACGACTGCCACAGCCGGGCCAGGCCCATCTCGACGGCGAAAAGCGCTGGCTGCGCAAACGAGGTGTGCCGCAGTGTTTCTCCGGCCTCACCGCCGGTGTCGCGGTCGGTGGCGAACAGCACCTCCAGCAACGGGCGCGGCAGTATCTCGTTTACCGCATCCGCGCAGTGTGTCACTGTTTCTGCGAAAACCGGCTCAGCGTCGAATAATTCGCGCGCCATCCCCGGATGCTGGCTGCCCTGCCCGGTGAACAGCCACGCCGTTGTCGGCCGGTCAGTGCATTCGCCGCGTACCACTCCCGGTCGCAGCCGGTTCTCGGCCAACTCGGCCAGGCACTCGCCGGCGCTCTGAACCGAATCCACGACCAGCGCGGCGCGGTGTTCGAAATGCGAACGGCCCGCCCCGGCCGTGAGGCACACTTCGGCGATGTCGACCTTCGGGTGGGCGTTCAACCAGGCCTCATATCGCTGTGCCAACGCCACCAGCGCCTGCGGTGACCGCGCGGATAGCGGCAGCACATTGACCGGTTCATCTTGATCGTCCGACTCCGATGCCGCCGCGACGTCGCCTGCCGAGTATTCGTCGGCGGTCGCCGATTGTGGTGGCGCCTCCTCGATCAGCACGTGTGCGTTCGTGCCGGTGAACCCGAAGGAGCTTACGCCGGCGCGTCGCAGCCTGCCGTTGGCCTGCCACGGAACCGCCTTGTCCACGACCCGCACCGGCAGCGAGTCCCACGGGATATGCGGCGACGGTGTCTCAAAGTGCAGGCTCTGCGGCAGCACTTCGTGCTGCAGCGACAACACGACCTTGATCAGACCGGCGGCCCCTGCTGCCGACTCGAGATGGCCGATGTTGGTCTTCACCGATCCGATCAGCAACGGCCGGTCGGCGTCACGAGCGACACCATAAACGGCCCCGGCCGCCTGCACCTCGATCGGATCGCCCAGCGCGGTGCCCGTCCCGTGCGCCTCAAGGTAGTCAACATCCCCGCCGGCGAGACCGGCGCGGGCCAGCGCCGCGGCGATAAGCCGTTGCTGTGCACCACCATTGGGCACCGTCAAACCACTAGAAGCGCCGTCTTGATTGACCGCGCTGCCCGGGATGACCGCGCAAACCCGATCGCCGTCGCGCACCGCGTCGCTCAGCCTCTTGAGCACCAGAATTCCGCAGCCTTCACTTCGCACATAGCCGTCGGCGGAGGCGTCGAAGGTCTTGCATCGCCCGACGGGGGAAAGCATCCTGGCGCGTGAGGCGGCGATGATGGTTACCGGACTTATCAAGACGTTTACACCGCCGGCTACCGCCAAATCGCAGTCACCGGAGTGCAATGCCTGGCAGGCCTGATGGACGGCCACCAACGACGAGCTGCACGCGGTATCGACCGCCACCGCCGGTCCTTCCAGACCGAGTGCGAAGGCAACCCGACCGGAAATGGCATTGAGCGCATTGCCGGTGATGAAGTGGGCATCGATGTTTTCGACCGAGTCGGCGGACAGCAGATGCGCATACTCATTGGCAGCCACCCCCACGAAAATGCCGGTTCGGCTGCCGCGCAACGCCGCCGGGGAAAACCCGGCGCGTTCCAAGCCCTCCCACACAGTTTCGAGCATCAGCCGCTGCTGCGGCTCGATCCAGATAGCCTCGCGCGGGGAGATACCGAAGAATTCAGGATCGAATCCGTCGATTGCGTCTAGGAACCCGCCGAAGCGGCTATACATCTTGCCCGGGGTCTCTGGATCCGGGTCGTAAAACTCGTCGATGTCGAATCGGTCCTCCGGGACTTCCCGGATCGCATCGATACCGCCGGACAACACCTCCCAGAAAGCTTCCGGATCGGGCGCGCCGGGGAAATTGCACGACACCGCGACGATCGCGATCGGCTCATCCGTGCGCGTCGTCACTGCTGACACCAGCTGGGCCCCCGACCTGGTGGATACCTGCTCGCTGAGTCCTAGCACGTCGCCGAGCAAGTAATCCACCACGTCGGACAGACGTGGGTAATCCATCGCCAGGGTCGCCGGTATTTCCTTGCCCACTCCTTGCTCGATGCGGCGCCGCAATTCGACGGCCATCAGCGAATCCATGCCGAGATCAAAGAATCCGGCGTCCTCGCGGATCTCCGCGGCATCGACGCGCGTCACGTCTGCTACCGCGTCGCGCAGGTAATCTGCCAGAAGCTTCTTGCGCTGCTGCACCGGAGCGTTGGTGAGCTGCTCGACTAGCTTGGTCTTCCCAGACGGCGTTGTCACCGGCGCCGCGTCGGGCACCTCACGTTCCAGCTCCGCCAGGAATGACCGCCGCCCCGCTTGCTGGTAGAGCGGCAGGAAGCGGGCCCAGTCGATCCGGGCCACTGTTCCTTGTACGGGGCCTTGTGGCCCCTCCTGCACGGAAGAAGCCGCCATGAGATCGGCCATACCCGCCAGTGCATCGGCAGGTGACAATGTCCGGACGCCACGCTTACTTAGTCGCGCGCGCGACTCCTCGTCGGCCATGCCCGCCGACCAGGGACCGAAGTTAACGCTGATCCCAGCGACGCCCTGCTCACGCAGCCGCCAGGCCAGGCCGTCGAGGAAGGCGTTCGCCGCGCCATAGGCGGTTTGACCGAATCCGCCCCATACTGAGGCGATCGATGAGGTGCTAAGGAAGAAGTCCAGCTGTAGGTCAGCGGCTGCTTCGCTCAAATGCCAAGCACCCCAGACCTTCCCGGCAAAAACGCGATCTACTTCGGCATCGTCCAGGGTGCTCAGCGGGGTGGTACCGATCTCCCCCGCGGCATGGACGATGCCGGCCAACGGCGGTAGTTCGGCCTGCACAGTGGCTAACAGGCGCGCGACATCGTGCGCATCGGCGACATCGGCCGCGACGACCCGGAATTCGCAGCCGTGCTGTTCGCCTAGCGCGTCGATGCGCCGTTGCGCGGCATCGCTGGGCGAGCGTCGCCCGGTCAGCACCAGATGCCGGGCGCCGTGCGCGGCTAGGTATCCGGCGATTTCCAGTCCTATCGACCCCAGCCCTCCGGTCACCAAATACGTTGCATCATCACGCAGTGCCAGCGGCGTTGCGTTCGGCTGCCCAACGCGTCGAACCAGCCGGGGAACATAGACCGTTTGATCACGAAGGGCCAGTTGGTCTTCCCTGATGGCCGAGCCGCGCGGTGCCGCCAATAGCTGGGTAATGAACTGCGACCATTCGTCGGCAGTGCCCCCAGCCAGATCCGCCAGTCCACCCCACACTTGCGGATGCTCCAGTGCGGCGGCACGACCAAATCCCCACAGGCAACTCTGATCCGGTGATACGGTGTCCGCGTCGGTGACTCGTTGTGCGCCGCGGGTTACCAGCCAGATGGGCGTGCGCAATTCAGCGGCAGCCGCGGCGCGGAAGAGTCGCCGTGTTCCGCGCAGGATTCGGTGTTGCATCCGCAACAGCGACCGCATGGAGGGCACGGTCTTGGCGTCCAGGTCTGCGTCGAGCGCCGCGACATGCACGATACGTAGCGTCGGTTCGTCCTCCGCCGCAGCGCGCAACGCGGCCCCGAGCTGTTCCTCGTCCGCATCGGACACCGGCAACCCGAGAATCCGATGCTGGTGGCCCTGCGCCGTCAGCACGTCGACCAACGGCTGAACCGCTTCGCCATTGTCGCCAATGAGCAGCCAGGTAGACGCCTCGCCTGGTTGGGCATCGGAAACCGGGGAGTTGGATTTCTTCCAGCGAATGTCGTAGCGGTCGTCCGCGATGGATTGGGTGCTGCGTTGTTGATTATGCTGTGCAGCAAGCTTTGTCAGCACGTCAACGGTCTGATGGTCGCCGCTCGGACCGTCGAGTAGGGCCGCGAGTTCCTCGATCCGGCCGTCCTCGAGAAGCCGGACGGCTTCGGTACGCGCGCCAAGGTGTTGTTG
>NZ_JBAPPI010000757.1:0-10049 GCF_049280035.1 Mycobacterium sp.
CGCGGCCTGCTCGCGGCAGAGCTTCGCGGTGCTCGACGCCGCCGCCAGGCACGCGCGGCACGAGGCCGAGGTTGGCGGATATGTCGCGGCTGAGGCGGCAAAACCTGTTCTCGACGCCGGACGCGCCGCCGTCGCCGCGCTCGCCGGTATGCCCGACGCAGAAGTGGTGTTCACCACCGGGGCGTTGCACGCGCTGGACCTGCTGCTGGCCAGTTGGACTGGCGGTCGGACCCTGGCGTGCCTGCCTGGCGAATACGGGCCCAACCTTGCCGTCATGGCCGCGCACGGCTTTGCCCGCCGCCCGTTGCCGACCGACGGCGAGGGCCGCGTCGCAGTGGACCAAGCCGCCGCCTGGCTGGCTGCCGACCCACCCGATTTGGTCCACCTGACCGCGGTGGCCAGCCATCGCGGCGTGGTGCAACCGCTGCACCAGATGGCAGAGCTGTGCCGGGAATTGGGTCTGCCGCTGGTCGTCGACGCCGCCCAAGCACTCGGGCAGGTGGACTGCGCTGCGGGCGCCGACGTGACCTATGCGTCGTCGCGCAAATGGATCGCCGGCCCGCGCGGCGTCGGTGTGCTTGCCGTGTGCCCCAGCCTGATTCAGCGGCTCCGGCCGCGGCTGCCGCCGCCGGAATGGGTGTCGTCGCTGTCGGTGGCCCAGCGACTCGAACTCGGCGAAGCCAATATAGCTGCCCGCGTGGGGTTTTCGGTTGCGCTGGGTGAGCACGTTGCATCCGGCCCGGCTGCGGTGGGCACACGTCTGGCCGAGGTGGGCCGCATCAGCCGGACCGTACTCGCCGATGTGCGCGGGTGGCGGGTGGTCGAATCCGTCGACGAGCAAAGCGCCATCACCACGCTGGCGCCCGTCGACGGTGCCCACCCGGAGAAGATCCGCGCGTGGCTGCTCGCCGAACGGCGCATTCTGACCACATCGGCGGGGGTGGAACGGGCGCCGCTGGAGCTGACGGCGCCGGTACTGCGGATTTCGCCGCACCTAGACACCACCGCCGATGAACTGACGACCTTCGCCGAGGCGCTCACCGATGCGACTGCAGCGGTGTGAAGTTCAACCGGCCTTGTGCGCGGTGAGCAGATAGGCCGGCAGTTTCGCCCGACCCTTCTCGTCGCGGGAGAACTCCGGCATCTGGAACGGCGCATCGGGGTTATTCGGCGGGATGTTCGCATGAATGAATGCCGGCTTGATGTCGTCGATCTGCCAGTGCTTCGACACCGCGTCGTGTAGTTCGGCTTCGTCGACGGTGTTGGGTCCCTGTTCGGCTTCCGGGGGGAAGGCGCCCTTGGCGAACACCAGCACGTAATAGTTCGCCGCCGGGGCCGCTGCCTGGTGCACCGAGCGCAGGTAGCCGTCGCGGTCCTCGATCGGCAGCGAGTGAAACAGCGTGCTGTCCACCACCGTGTTGAACCGGCCTTCGAAGCCAGGTGGGTATCCGGTGAGCGCGGTGATGTCGGCTTGCACAAAACTGGCTGTGTTCAGTCCGCGCTCTTGCGCCGCCCGGTTGGCGGCGGCGACAGCGGTGGGCGTGAGGTCGACGCCGACCACGGTGTAGCCGTCGGCGGCCAGGGCCAGCGACAGCTCGGCGTAGCCGCACCCGGCGTCGAGCACATCGCTGCGGAACTTGCCGGCGGCGACCAGCGCGGCCAATTCCGGCTGCGGCTCACCGATGTTCCACGGCGGTGGTCCTTCGAACCTGCCTTGCTCGCGGTATGCGCTGTCCCAGTCCATTACTTCATTTGGCATGCATTCCAACGTACTAGGCGCAGCCGGGGCAGCGCCTAACCCGCTGTGTCCCAGGTGTGCACCGGCTCGTTGGTGTGCATGCGCTCGCAATACCGCCGCAGCATCTCGGCCAGCGCTGCAGGCCGCGACATTCCATCCTTCTGCAGCGCGCGCACGGTCGACACCTGCCAGACCGCACCGTTGCGTCCGCTGCGGGCACGGCCCTCGATGACGCCGAGAAATCGGTCGCGTACCTCGGCGGCGACGCCCCACCGCTGCAGTCCGTCGTGCGCCATCGGTAGCAGCTCAGCGAGCACCAATCCCTCAGGGGTCACCTCACCCAGCCCCGGCCAGTACAGGCTTGCCTGCATGCCGTGCCGAGCGGCCTCGACGAAATTCTGTTGGGCTGCAGCGAAACTCATTTTGGTCCATAGCGGACGGTCCTCTTCGGACAGCGTTCGCAACATGCCGTAGTAGAAAGCCGAGTTAGCCAGCATGTCGATGACCGTCGGCCCAGCCGGCAGTACACGGTTCTCCACCCGCAGATGCGGCCGCCCGGCCGCGACGTCGTACACCGGCCGATTCCACCGGTACACCGTGCCGTTGTGCAGGCGTAACTCCGAGAGCTGCGGGGTGCGTCCGGCGGCGAGTTCGGCAACCGGATCTTCGTCGGACACCTCCGGCAGCAATGACGGGAAGTAACGGACGTTCTCCTCGAACAGGTCGAAGATCGACGTGATCCAGCGTTCACCGAACCACACCCGGGGCCGCACACCCTGGGTCTTGAGCTCGTCGGGCCGGGTATCGGTGGATTGCGCGAACAGTTCGATGCGGGTTTCGGACCACAGCTGATGACCGAAGAAGTACGGCGAGTTCGCTCCCAGCGCCAGCTGCGGCCCGGCCAGCACCTGCGCGGCATTCCAGTTATCGGCGAAATCGGCGGGCGATACTTGCAAATGCAACTGCATACTGGTGCAAGCGGATTCGGGGGCGATCGACGCCGTATACAAACTGAGCGGCTCCGGTCCGCTGATGTCGATTTGGATGTCTTCGCCGCGGGCGTTGAAGATGGATTCGTTAAGAGCCGCGTATCGGCTCGATTGACTCATCCATCGGCCGGTGAGGTGCTCGGGCATCAGCGTCGGCAGGATTCCGATCATGACGATGTGGGCGCCCCCGGCGTTGGCCTTGGTCTCGGCGGCGTTCAAACTGGCCCGCACCTCGGCTTCCAATTCCACTCCGGTGTGGCCGGCCAGCGGCCGGGGGGGCACGTTGAATTCGATGTTGTAGGCGCCTAATTCGGTCTGGTACGCCGGATCGGCGATGGCGGCCAGAACATCCTGGTTCGACATCGCCGGCTGATAGTCGTCATCGACCAGGTTGCATTCGATTTCCATCCCGGTAAGCGGGTGCTCGCACTCGAAGCTGGCCTGCGCGAGCATGGTTTCGAAGACGTCCAGGCACAACTGCACCTTGCGCCGGTACTCCTGCCGGTCTACGCGCTCGTAGGTGGTCCGCTTGACCTCATCGCCCACATCGCCGATGCAACCGGTTTACCGGGCGCTCCGCAAGCATCCGAAATCGCCTTGCTCTACACGAGCCAAATATGGTATTGACACCGCGTCAGTATTACTGAATAATCTCAGCCTATTCTTACCCGGCTCACAGAAAGGTGGGGTCAGAAAAATGAGTAACAATCACCGCCGCACGGTTGGCGTCGTCGGCATCGCTGCTGGTGCGTTGCTGGCCCCTCCGCTCATCGCGCTGCTAGCCAGCCCGCTGGCCAGCGCAGACGACATAGTGACCATCGGCCCGTTTTCGGCTGGCGGGTTCACGGACACGTTGAGCCTCAACGACGTGACGTTCGGGGTCGACAACTACCTCGTTTCGTCTACGCCTGTTTTGGACCTCGACCTGTTTTACGGCCCGGGGACAAACTTTGGGCTCATCCTGACCGACCCTGGGGTTTTCCAGATCGGCTATGACGACATCGGCGGCACAACGAGTTTTATCGACAGCTTTACTCCCGCCGACTTCATCAGTTCCGACTTCGGACTTTCAGAAATCGCTGGCGGTGCGGGAGCTGCAGGGGCAGAAGCCCTCGCTGGGCTGGGCCTCTGAGCATCGCCACTTGATCGGAGGGACCGCTGGTCGGGGCCACAGCGGTCGGGGCGGCATGCGCTCGGTCTCGATGACTTGGCTGCCCGCGCAGTACATGATGGGCAAGTGGCCGAATTCATCGCTTCGATCGACCAGGGCACCACCAGCACCCGCTGCATGATCTTCGACCACGACGGCACCGAAGTGGGCCGCCATCAGCTTGAGCACGAGCAGATTCTGCCGCGGGCCGGCTGGGTCGAGCACAATCCGATCGAGATCTGGGAGCGCACCACCTCGGCCCTTATCTCCACGCTGAACAAGACCAACCTATCGGCGAAAGACATTGGTGCGCTGGGAATCACGAATCAGCGGGAGACGACGCTGGTGTGGAACCGGCATACCGGCCGACCGTACTGCAATGCGATCGTGTGGCAGGACACCCGGACCGACCGCATCGCGTCGGCACTGGACCGAGACGGCCGCGGCGACGTGATCCGGCATAAAGCCGGTCTGCAGCCGGCAACGTACTTCTCCGGTGGCAAGCTGCAATGGATTCTGGAGAACGTCGAGGGAGTGCGCGCCGCAGCCGAGCGCGGCGACGCCGTGTTCGGTACCGCGGACACCTGGCTGTTGTGGAATCTGACCGGCGGTCCTCGCGGCGGGGTCCATGTCACCGATGTCACCAACGCCAGCCGGACCATGCTGATGGATTTGGAGACCCTGGACTGGGACGACGAGTTGCTGTCCTTTTTCGACATCCCGCGCGTAATGCTGCCGTCGATTGCCGCGTCTTCGCCACGCCAGCCCTACGGCGTCACGCTAGAGACGGGACCGCTCGGCGGTGAGGTGCCGATCACCGGGATTCTCGGTGACCAGCATGCCGCGATGGTCGGTCAGGTATGTCTGGAACCCGGAGAGGCCAAAAACACCTACGGCACCGGAAACTTTCTGCTGCTGAACACCGGTGAGCAGATCGTCCGGTCGCGTAGCGGTCTGTTGACGACGGTGTGCTACCAGTTCGGTGACGCCAAACCCGTTTACGCGCTTGAGGGTTCGATTGCCGTGACCGGCTCGGCGGTGCAATGGCTGCGCGACCAGTTGGGCATCATCAGCGGAGCTGCGCAGAGCGAGGCACTGGCCCGTCAGGTCGACGACAACGGCGGGGTGTACTTCGTTCCGGCGTTTTCCGGGTTGTTCGCACCGTATTGGCGCTCCGATGCCCGTGGCGCGATCGTGGGGCTGTCGCGCTACAACACCAACGCGCATTTGGCGCGCGCCACGTTGGAGTCGATCTGTTACCAGAGCCGCGATGTGGTCGATGCGATGCAAGCCGATTCGGGTGTGCGCCTTGAGGTGCTGAAGGTCGACGGCGGGATTACCGCCAACGAGTTGTGCATGCAGATCCAGGCTGACGTACTGGGTGTCGACGTGGTGCGGCCGGTAGTCGCGGAGACCACTGCGTTGGGCGTGGCGTATGCGGCAGGCCTGGCGGTCGGCTTCTGGGCCGACCCGAATGAGCTGCGGACGAATTGGCAGGAGGGCAGCCGGTGGACGCCGCGCTGGAGCGATGATGAGCGCTCGGCGGGGTATGCGGGTTGGCGCAAAGCCGTGCAGCGCACCCTGGATTGGGTTGAGGTGTAGCTCCGGTGGGGACCAGAACGTGCTGGCCCCCACCGTCGCGGCTTGATCAGTCGTCTTGGCCGAGGATCGTGTAGATCTCGCGACGAGCGTTGTTGACGATGTCGATGATGCGTTGCTGCTGCTCAGCGCTGGCGGCATGAGCGGATTGCGCCACGGCGCCGAACAGTTGCCCGACGGCGGCGCGCAGGTTCAGATGGGCGGGATCGACGCCGTCGGCGATCTCGTCCCACGGTGGTGTCTCGACTTTCTCCGCAGCGGCCCGGCCGGCGTCGGTCAACTCGAAAAGCTTTTTACTGCCTTCGGTTTCCGTGCCGACAATCAGGCCCTCGTCGACCAGCAGTTGCAGGGTCGGGTAGACCGAGCCGGGGCTGGGACGCCACAGGTCCTGGCTGCGCTCGGCGATCTCCTGGATCATCTCGTAGCCGTGCATAGGCCGCTCGGCCAGCAGCACCAGGATGGCGGCGCGGACGTCGCCACGGCGACCACGTCGACCAGCCCCGCCACGGCGCCTACCGCGCGGGCCGGGGCCGAAGCCGAATCCGCCGGGGCCGAAACCCCGGCCCAAGCCCGGACCGAAACCGGGACCGAAACCCGGGCCGAACGGCCCGTCGTGGCCGGCGTCGTGACCGCGGACAAAGTCGCGGAACTCACGACGGGCCTGCCTGCGCTGTTCGTGCAGTGCGCGCCGTGCCTGTGGGTGGAAGCCGAAGCCCTGGGCTCCGGGGCCTCCCGGGAACGGCCCGTCTGGGTGGGGGAATGGGTTATCCATTTGTCATCTCGTTTCAGGAAAGGCAGCGCCGGATGCGCTACCGATACGACGACGATATATCGAAAACTATCGTGATGCAACGGCAGATTCTTGCCGGCCGCTTGACCAGCGGTTTGTGGCTGCCGCTAGCGGGGTAGCTCACCTGGGATGAACGAGAAAGACCGCGATGTGAAGATCGCCGAAGGTCTAGAACGCGACGAGGTCGCCGGCGAGCAGCCAACCGCGACCAGCGGCACCGATCGCAGCAAGCGCCTCCGATTCTGGGTGAACTGGGCGCTGGCGCTGTTGACCGTGGTGGGTGCCGGCGTTGTCATGGTCTTTTCGCTCGGTGCCGTGATGAGCACCGCCGCATGCAGCGACAAGCAATGTCCCAACCTCGGGCCCAACGGGATCAGCTTTGACGTGCTGTTCTACGGTGCGCCGGTAGTGGCCGCGGTGACGCTCATCGTTTCGTTTTTCACCGCGCACCGCCGGTGGGGCACCGTGGTCCCGCTGCTGGCGTTGGCGCTGTTGGCCACCGACATCACCATCCTTGCGGTCACAGTCGCGCAGTAGCCGGCGCAATCTCTAGCGGGGCGGCCAAAAGCCGCCCGTCGACGGCGGCCCCGACGGCCAGTTCTGGGTCGGCGGCGGCCATGCAGACGCCGCCGGCGGCCGTAACCGTGCGAGTTCCCGGCGGTGTCGTTCGGCCAGCACCGCGGCCAAGGCGAGTTGCGGCGGAGTTCCGGGCGGCGGCGGAGGGGCGACCTGGCTCAGCACGTCACCGGCGATCCGGTAGGCCATCTGGTCGCGCAGTCGCGGATCGAGTTGCGGTGCGCGGGCGAGGAATTGGCGCGCGATCTCAGCTTGCTCGGGGCTCAGGCCGGACAACTGCAGCGACGCAGCCCACCAGGCCAGCGGCGGTGGCATCAAGGGCAGTGGGCTCAACTTCGGTCCGCGTTCGCTGATCACCACCGTGCCAGCGAAGACGTCGCCTATCCGTTTGGCTTTCGGCGAAAGCATGCTGCAGATCACCGCCGGGCTGCCCAACAACATCCAGATCTCGACGACGGAGGCTAATGCGCGAAACAGCGCCTGGCGGAAGCGCTCCGGGCCGCCGTCCTCCGACACCACCCGCAGTCCCATCACCAGCTTGCCCACCGACCGGCCCCGTGTTGCGGTTTCGAAGACGACGGGATATCCGACGAACACCAGCACCGTCAAGATGATCATGATCGCCGCGGTCACGGCGTCGTCGAATTGGCTCAGCGTGGCCGCCCACAACATCAGCGCCACCAGATAGCCCATGACGATGACAGCGATGTCGATCAGCGCTCCAACGGCCCGCACCGGCAGTTGAGCGATCGGCACGTCGAGCACCACGGCGTCTCCGGTCACCACCTGCGGCATACTGCAAACGCTACCCGGCTTCTCGGCTACGGCGAGTTTGCCGGTAACGCTAGGCTGGACAGTGATGGATGTCGACGCGTTCGTCCTCGCCCACCGCGACACCTGGGACCGACTCGAACATTTGGTGAAAAACCGCCGGCACTTGACCGGTGCCGAGATTGACGAACTCGTCGAGCTCTACCAGCGGGTGTCGACGCACTTGTCGATGCTGCGCTCGGTGTCGTCAGATTCAGCACTGGTCGGCAGCCTTTCGAGTCTGGTGGCCCGCGCCCGGGCCGCGGTTACCGGTGCCCACGCTCCGTTGTCCAGTGAATTCACCCGGTTCTGGACGGTGTCGTTTCCGGTGGTGGCTTACCGTGCCTGGCGGTGGTGGCTGGCGACAGCAGTGGTGTTCTTCGCCGTCGTCACGGCCATCGCGGTGTGGGTAATCGGCAGCCCCGAAGTCCAATCCACGATCGGAACACCAAGCGAGATCGACGAATTGGTGAACCACGATTTCGCCTCGTACTACAGCCAGCACTCCGCTGTCGGGTTCGGGCTGCACGTCTGGCTCAACAATTCCTGGGTAGCCGCGAAGTGCATCGCGTTCTCCGTCGTGCTGGGCGTGCCGATTCCATTTGTGTTGTTCGCCAACGCCGCCAACCTCGGAGTCGTGGCCGGTCTGATGCTTCAGGCCGGCAAGGGCGACATCATGCTGGGGTTGCTGATTCCGCATGGCCTGCTGGAGCTGACGGCGGTGTTCCTGGCGGCTGCCGCTGGAATGCGGCTGGGGTGGTCAGTGATATCACCGGGTAATCGCCCCCGAGGGCAGGTACTTGCCGAGCAGGGTCGTGCCGTCGTCGCGGTCGCGGTGGGGCTGGTCCCGGTGCTGCTCGTCTCGGGTGCCATCGAGTCCTTGGTCACCCCGTCGCCGCTGCCGACAGCCCTGCGAATCGGCATCGGAATCCTCGCCGAGGCAGGGTTTTTGACCTACATCGTGTACTTCGGTCGACGCGCGGTTCGGGCCGGCGACACCGGCGATATCGCCGACGCGCCGGACGTCGTTCCAACCCGCTGAGTTAGAGCCGCCCGGTGGCTTTCATCGCCAGGTAACGGTCGGCCAGCGTCGGCGCCAGCTCGGTGGGGGCCGCGTCGATCACCTCCACTCCGCTGTGCCGAAGCCGCGAGGCGATTGCATGCCGGTCGTTTCGGGAATATTCGGCCGCCGCGGCGTCGTAGACCGCGGCCGCATCGGCCCGGCCGGCGGCAAGTTGGTCGACGCGCGGGTCGGCGATCGCGGCAAGGATCACCCGGTGCTTGGCCGAGAGCTGGGGCAGCACCGGCAGCAGCCCCTCGTCGAGAGCGGTCGCGTTGAGGTCGGTCAGCAGCACGACCAGCGAGCGACGCCGGGTTCGGCGCAGGATTGTGGAAACCATTGCAGTAGCGTCGGATTCGATCAACGCCGGCTGCAGGGGAGCCATTGCGTCAACCAGCCGGGCAAGCAGTTCGGTTCGCGACACGCCGAATACGCCGGCCCGGGTTACCCGGTCGTGCGCCAGGAAGTCGACGTGGTCACCAGCGCGCGAGGCCAGAGCCGCCAGCAGCAGAGCGGCGTCCATCGACCAATCCAGCCGGGGCCAACCAGTTGGATCGATCGCCGTCGGGTCGACACCGACCCGGCCGGCCGCCGTGCGCCCGGTGTCGAGCACGATGACGACCCGCCGGTCACGTTCGGGTCGCCAGGTCCGCACCACGACGTCGGCTCGACGGGCGGTGGCGCGCCAATCGATCGAGCGGACGTCGTCACCGACGACATACTCTCGCAGCGAGTCGAATTCGGTGCCCTGCCCCCGCGTTAGGGTTGGCAACAGGCCGTCGATCTCCCGGAGTTTAGCCAGGCGCGCGGGTAGGTGCTTGCGCGACAAGAACGGGGGCAGCACCCGGACCTGGCCGGGCACCGGACGTGACCGCTGCCGGCCCGCCATGCCGAGCGGTCCGATTGACCGCGCGGTCACCACCGCCGACCGCTGATCACCGCGGCGGATTGGCCGCAACCAGGTGTCCACCCGCTGCACCCGGCCGGCGGCGATGTCGACCGCGTGAGTGGCCGGTTCAGCCCGGGCGCTGGGAGCCCAGGCATCTCGAACCTGTCCGCGAAACCGCCGTCGGCCAGCATTGTGGATCAGCAGAGCGGCATTCACCGCTTCGCCGAGCCGCACCGAGCCGTTGGGCATGCGGGTGTACTGCAAATGGGATGGGCTGGCCGCCATACCGATGTCAGCGATCACCCCGATAGCCAGCGCCGCCAGCAGTATCTGAAAAGATCTTGCCGGCCAAGGTGATAGCACAATGGGCAGAACGCAGATGAGTGCGATCAGCCCCGTGCGCCCGGTCAGGATCACTAGCGTGGCACCGGGACTGAAGCCAAAATTC
>NZ_JBAPPI010000758.1:0-6800 GCF_049280035.1 Mycobacterium sp.
GCTCGAAGCAGGCCGGGGTTTCCTTGGTGATGTCGTTGAGGATCTCGTCGAGGGTGTAGCCGACGGCCAGTTTGGCGGCGATCTTGGCGATCGGGAAGCCGGTTGCCTTGGAGGCCAGGGCACTTGACCGTGACACCCGCGGGTTCATCTCGATGACGATCAGCCGGCCATCACTCGGGTCGACGGCGAACTGGATGTTGCAGCCACCGGTGTCGACGCCGACCTCGCGCAGAATCGCGATGCCCAGGTCCCGCATCCGCTGGTATTCCCGATCGGTCAGCGTCATCGCCGGCGCCACGGTCACCGAGTCGCCGGTGTGGACTCCCATCGGGTCGACATTTTCTATCGAGCAGACCACGACGACGTTGTCTTTACCGTCGCGCATCAGCTCGAGCTCGAATTCCTTCCAGCCGTAGATCGATTCCTCGATCAGCACGTTGGCGCTCGGCGAGGCGGCCAAACCCGCGCCGGCCATCCGGTCGACCTCCTCGGCGCTGTGCGCCAGGCCCGAGCCCAGACCGCCCATCGTGAACGACGGCCGAACCACGACCGGAAGCCCGAGTTCGGCGACGGTCTCGCGAACCTCGTCAAAAGTGAAACACACACGGCTGCGTGCTGATTCACCGCCGACCTTGGCGACGATGTCTTTGAACCGCTGCCGGTCCTCACCGCGCTGGATGGCGTCGAAGTCCGCACCGATCAGCTCGACACCGTAGCGCTCCAGCACCCCACTCTCGTAGAGCGCGACCGCGGTGTTGAGCGCGGTCTGCCCGCCCAGGGTGGCCAGTAGCGCATCGATCTTGTTACCTCGCTCGGCTTGCTGTGCGATGACCCGTTCGACGAAGGCGGGGGTAATCGGCTCGACGTAGGTGTGGTCGGCGTATTCGGGGTCGGTCATGATGGTGGCCGGGTTGGAGTTGACCAGGCTGACCTCTAGGCCTTCGGCCCGCAGCACCCGGCAGGCCTGGGTGCCCGAGTAGTCGAATTCGCAGGCCTGCCCAATCACGATCGGCCCGGAGCCGATCACCAGGACATGTCGCAGGTCGGTGCGCCGTGGCACTAGCGGCCCTCCCCTGCCATCAGGTCGACGAACTGGTCGAACAGGTATTCCGCGTCGTGCGGCCCGGCCGCGGCCTCTGGGTGATATTGCACCGAAAAAGCTTTTCCATCAGCGAGTTTGATGCCTTCGACGACGTCGTCATTGGCGCAGGTGTGACTGACCACCGCTGGGCCGAACGGGGTGTCAAAGGACTGGCCGGCCTCGCCCTCTAAGGCGAAGCCATGATTCTGCGCGGTCACCGCGACCCGCCCGGTGGCGTGATCCATCACTGGAATGTTGATACCGCGGTGACCGAACACCATCTTGTAGGTGGACAGGCCCAGCGCGCGGCCCAGGATCTGGTTGCCGAAACAAATGCCGAACAACGGGATTCCGGCGCCCATCACCTCGCGGGTCACCTCGACGATGTGGTCGGCGGTGGCCGGGTCTCCGGGACCGTTGGACAGGAAGACGCCGTCCGGTCTCAGCTCGGCGATCTGCGCGAAGGTCACCGACGACGGCAGCACGACGCTGCGGACTCCGCGCCGGGCGAAGTTGCGCGGGGTGTTGGTCTTGATCCCGAGATCGATCGCGGCCACGGTGAACCGGTGCGGCCCTTCGGCTTCGACGATGTATTCGGCCGCGGTGCTGACCTGGCCGGCCAGATCGGCGCCCAGCATCGGCTGCTGGTCGCGCACCCGGGCCACCAGTTCGTCCGGGTCGGCCAGCGCAGCACCGGAGAACACACCCGCCTTCATCGAGCCGCGGCTGCGCAGGTGGCGGACTACCGCGCGGGTGTCGATGCCGGCGATCCCGACAATGCGCTGGCGGACCAGTTCGTCCTCCAGCGTTCCGGTGGCCCGCCAGTTCGACGCGCGCGGCGACGGATCGCGCACCGCGTAGCCGGCGACCCAGATTTTGTCGCCGCGGCTTTCGGCGTCCTCGCCGTTCCACCCGGTGTTGCCGATCTGCGGAGCGGTGGCCACCACGATCTGGCGGTGATAGCTGGGGTCAGTCAGGGTCTCCTGATAGCCGGACATGCCGGTGGAAAAGACCGCTTCGCCAAGGGTTTCGCCGACCGCACCGAACGGCGTTCCGGTGAACGTCCGGCCGTCTTCAAGGACCAGCACCGCTTTGCCGTTGTGGTGTGCCGCGGTGTTCATCGGCGCCACTCCTCCTCATCGCTTCGCTCTGCATCGTCGCTGGCGCGGCTCATCGGCTGTTCTCCGGCAGCCAGCGGGCGTACTCGCCGCGGTCGTTGCCGCGGAACCCGAGGTCGATCTCGGTGCCCGACGGCAGCCGCCAACGGATGGCCAGGATGCCGTTGTTAGTCATGGCTTTGCCGACCATGCCGCGCTCAGTGCGGATGGCCGTGATCGACTCCTGCGGAATCCAGATCGGGGTGGCGCCGCTGCGCTGCACCATGATTCCCTCGGGATAGCGGGTCAGCACCGCCTTGCTGCGGAAGCCCAGATCGCCGGCCGCGACCCGCTCATCCCAGTCAGGCGCAAGCGTGCAGCCGACATACATGCCGCGGGTGGGCTCGACGATCGGCGGTCCCACGGTTTCCGGCACCGACGGCAGCGTGCCGATCAACGCGGCCTGACGCTGCGCGCGCCCTCGCCAGCCGCGCATCATCATCTGGATGACGAACGCGATCAGCACCGCCAGCACCGCGGCCACGATCAGCGACGCGACCAACGTTCCGGAATTCATGCCGGGCACTTTCCGTCGCGCGCGGTGATCTTGCCGCGCAGCAGGGTTGCGGTCACGGTCGCGGGCAGCGTCATCGCGTCGTAGGGAGTGTTGGCCGAGCGGCTGGCCAACTCGGGGCCGGCGACCGTCCAGGTGGCGTCGGGGTCCACCACGGTCAGGTTGGCCGGTTCACCGATCTCCAGGGGCCGGCCGTGGTCGGGCAGCCCGGCGATACGTGCCGGTTTCTCGCTCATCACCCGCGCGACGTCACGCCAGGTCAGCAGACCGGGGATGACCATCGTCTGTACCACCGCAGACAACGCGGTCTGCAACCCCAGCATGCCCGGCAGCGCCGCCGCGAACTCGACGCATTTCTCGTGTTCGGCGTGCGGGGCGTGATCGGTGGCCACACAGTCGATTACCCCGTCGGCCAGCGCTTGACGCAACGCCTGCGCGTCGGCGGCTTCCCGTAGCGGCGGATTCACCCGGTTCACGCCGTCGTAGCTGGCCAGCCGGCTGTCGTCAAGCAGCAGATGATGCGGGGTGACCTCAGCGGTGATCGAAATACCTTGTGATTTCGCCCATTTCAGAATCTCCACGGTGCCCGCGGTGGACGCGTGGCAGATGTGCACCCGGGCGCCGGCATCGCGGGCCAGTAAGGCGTCGCGGGCGACAATCGACTCTTCGGCGGCTCTCGGCCAGCCCGACAGCCCCAGCCTGGCGGCGTTGGGCCCTTCGTGCGCGACTGCCCCGACGGTCAGCCTGGGCTCTTCGGCGTGCTGGGCGATCAGCACACCCAAGCCGGTGGCGTATTCCAGCGCGCGACGCATCACCAGCGGGTCGTACACGCACTTGCCGTCGTCGGAGAACATCCGCACCTGCGCGGCACCGGCGGCCATCATGCCCATTTCGGTGAGCTGGGTTCCGGCCAGCCCCACGGTGACCGCGCCGACTGGGTGCACGTCGACCAAACCGACCTGCTGGCCGCGGTGCCAGACGTGATCGGTCACCACCGGGCTATCAGCGACCGGGTTGGTGTTGGCCATCGCGAACACGGCCGTGTAGCCACCGAGAGCCGCAGCGGCCGAACCGGTTTCAAGGTCTTCGGCATATTCGCGGCCGGGCTCGCGCAGATGGGTGTGCAGATCGACGAAGCCGGGCAGCAGGATCTGTCCGGTCGCGTCGATGACATCTGCATCATCCGGAATGGCAAGGCCGGTACCGATATCGGCGATCTGGTCTTCAAAACCTGGACTGTCGACCAGCACGTCCACCCGGTCGCCCTCACCGTACGGGCGGACCCCGCGCAGCAGCACGCTCATGCCAGGACCTCTTTTCGGGCGAGCCCGTTGTCGGCCGCCTCTGTCCCTACCAGCAGATGGAACAGCACCGCCATGCGCACGTGAACACCATTGGAAACCTGTTGCAGCACAGCCGATTGCGTCGAGTCGGCCACCGAGGAGGAGATCTCCATACCGCGCAGCATCGGACCGGGATGCAGTACCACCGCGTGACCGGGAAGCATCGCCTGGCGCCGCTCGGATAGCCCGTAGCGCACCGAATACTCACGCGCGGACGGGAAGAAGCCGCCGTTCATTCGCTCGGCCTGTACCCGCAACATGAGCACCGCATCGGCGGCGGGCAGCTCGGCGTCGAGATCGTAGGAGACGGTGACCGGCCAGTCGGAGACCCCGACCGGCAGCAGGGTCGGTGGCGCTACCAGCACCACCTCGGCACCCAGGGTGGCCAGCAGCATGACGTTGGAACGGGCGACGCGGCTGTGCACGATGTCGCCGACGAGGACCACGCGCCGGCCGTCGATGTCGCCGAGCCGCTGGCGGATGGTCAGCGCGTCCAGCAATGCCTGAGTCGGGTGCTCATGGGTGCCGTCGCCGGCGTTGATCACCGACGGCCCGCCATCCGCAGCGGCCGTCCAGTCGGCAAGCAGCTGCGCCGCACCCGATGCCGGGTGCCGGATGATCAGCGCGCCGGCGCCGGCCGCCCGCAACGTCAGCGCGGTGTCGCGCAGCGATTCGCCTTTGCCCACTGACGATCCGACTGCGCTGACGTTGATCACGTCAGCGCTCATCCACTTGCCGGCGACCTCGAACGACACCCGGGTGCGGGTTGAGTTCTCGTAAAACATCGTGATCACGGTCCGGCCCCGCAGCGTCGGCAGCTTGCGAACCTCGCGGCCCATCAGGGCCTGCGCGAACCGGTCGGCGTCGTCGAGAATGGCGGTGGCGTCGGCGCGGCTGAGGTCACCGGCGGCCAGCAGATGCCTGCTCATGACGCATCCTCCCGGGAGATGACCACGCCGTCGCGGCCGTCGTGCTCGGCCAGCAGCACGTGCACGCTCTCACTGCGCGAGGTGGGCACATTCTTGCCGACGTAGTCGGCGCGCAGCGGCAGCTCACGGTGGCCGCGGTCAAGCAGCACCGCCAACTGGACGACCCGCGGCCGGCCCTGATCGCGCAGCGCGTCCAGCGCCGAGCGCACCGAGCGTCCGGAGTAGAGCACGTCGTCGACGAGGATCACCAGCGCGTCGTCGATGCCGCCGGCCGGAATCGAGGTGGCCTCCAACGGCCGGGGCGGCTTTTGCCTCAGATCGTCGCGGTACAAGGTGATGTCCAACGCGCCGTGGCCGACCTCGAGTCCGCTGTATTCGCCGATGTTGGTGGCCAGGCGCTTGCCTAGGATCACGCCGCGGGTCGGGATGCCCAGCAGCACAACGCGCGGCGCGTCGGCACCGTCCAGCGCGGTCTTTTCGATGATCTGATGCGCAATGCGGGAAATGGTGCGGCCCACGTCGGCCGCCGACATCAATTCGCGGCCGGTGGCGGCGTCACCCGCGGCACCCATGCGAGATCTTGACCTCCTTCTCCGCCTCTCTGGACGGATCGTTAAAGGATGTCGACTGCCGCGCAGCGTAGCACCTCGCACTACCGCGGCGGAAATGACAGGCTCGGCGTTCCTCCGGAATTGCTGTCCAGCAGCTGTGAAAATGGGTATCCCGCGCTAACCTGCATCGATGAGTAACAAGTCCAGCGGGCCGGCCCGTCCGCTGATCGGGTTCACCACCCGTGCGAACGCGCCGCAGATTAGCCCGGCGCCGGTTGGCCGGACGTGGATGTCGAAGCTCTCAGAGACGCGTAAAGGTTGGCCAAATCGGTGTCTGCCGATGCTCATCGCCAACCAAAGCGGCTGGGAACTGCGCAATCCGTGCGCGTTCACCGCTACGTGGTTCGGTCAGGAAAACGGCGAGGACGTGATGATCGTGCCCGATAAGCGCGACACCGATCAGCTGCTGCCCGTCGGCCATTTCGGTGGCGGCATCCTGACCTGGAATCTGCCGTTGCTGTTTCGCACTCCGCCGGGCTACAACCTGTTGGTCCGCGGACCGGCAAACTATCCGAAAGACGGCGTGTGTCCGTTAGAGGGCATAGTCGAAACCGACTGGGCAAGCGCGAGTTTCAGCATGAGCTGGAAACTCACCCGCAAACTGATACCGCTGCGATTCGAGGTCGACGAGCCGATCTGCATGATCGTCCCGCAGCGCCGAGCCGAGCTTCAAGAGTTCGCCCCCGAACTCAGGCGCATCGACTCTGATGAAGATCTGCAGCGCAAGCACGAGTTCTTTCGTCGCTCACGCGACGCGGAAAAGCAAATCGAGCAGGTAGTGAGGGTCACCGCAGGAGAGCAAGTGCAGTGGCAAGGCGACTACACGCGAGGCAGACACACCGACGGCGAGGCCGGGACGCCGGATCACCAGACTCGCCTTCATCTTCGTTCATTTGTTCAGTCGGAAACTTCTGAAGGAGCAGTAGGACTGCCGGGGTTGGACCTGACCGAGCTCTAAAAAAACCGCAGTAACAACTCGCGCTACCCTGGCGGAAATGACCGGCTCGACATCCTCTTCAGAATCCGCTGGCGGTGTTCGCCTCGATTTCGACGCTCTCTACCGAGGCGAAAGCCCGGGCGACGGTATTCCCGCGGTCGCGACCCCACCGTGGGATACCAAGGAACCCAAGGAAAACGTCATCGCGTGGCACCAGGGTGGCTGGGT
>NZ_JBAPPI010000759.1:0-9653 GCF_049280035.1 Mycobacterium sp.
GACCACCGCGCTGCCGGTCATGAAGAAGTTGCGTACCGGGACGGCCGACGCGATTGAAGGGACAGGAAACAGCAATGACTGAGGCGTTTCTGGCCGAAGGCGCGATCGAGGTCGGTCATCACAAAACCGCCAACTGGTTCGGATTGACCGTCAACGTCGACACCGTGACCTCGTCCGCGATCGCTGCCGTCATCGTCATCGGGCTGGCATTCTTTCTTCGCGCCAAAGTCACCTCGACCGGTGTTCCGGGTGGTGTCCAGTTGTTCTTCGAGGCGATCACCGTCCAGATGCGCAACCAGATCGAGAGCGCGATCGGCATGCGCATTGCACCGTTCGTGTTACCGCTCGCCGTCACGCTTTTCGTCTACATCCTGATCTCGAACTGGTTATCGGTACTGCCGTTGCAATACTCCGATCACGGAAAAACCACCGAGCTGCTCTCGTCGGCGGCCGCGGATATCAACTACGTGCTCGCTCTGGCTCTCTTCGTGTTCATCTGCTACCACGTGGCGGGAATCTGGCGCCGCGGCATCATCGGACACCCGGTTGCGGTGGTCAAGGGGCACGTCGCCGTGCTTGCACCCATCAACGTGGTGGAAGAACTTGCCAAGCCGATCTCGTTGTCGCTCCGACTTTTCGGCAACATCTTCGCCGGCGGCATCCTGGTCTCGCTGATCGCGCTTTTCCCGCCCTACATCATGTGGGCGCCCAACGCGATCTGGAAGGCATTCGACCTTTTCGTCGGCGCAATCCAGGCGTTCATCTTCGCGCTGCTGACGATCTTGTACTTCAGTCAAGCGATGGAGCTGGAAGGGGAACACGAGTAGGACCGCAGGACAATCGCTGGCTCACAACAACACGACAGACTTGGTAGACCGCTACCAAATATCAAGGAGGATAAGCAATGTCAGACCCCAATCTCATTGGCCTTGGCGCCCTCATCGGCGGCGGGCTGATCATGGCAGGTGGCGCGATCGGCGCCGGTATCGGTGACGGTGTGGCCGGTAACGCGCTGATCTCCGGCATCGCCCGGCAGCCTGAGGCACAAGGCCGACTGTTCACACCGTTCTTCATCACGGTGGGTCTGGTCGAGGCCGCCTACTTCATCAACCTGGCCTTCATGGCGCTGTTCGTCTTCGCTAACCCGATCGCGCCGAAGTAACTCGCCAAGATGGGTGACATGGGCGCTGTCGTCCTGGCTGCCGCCAGCCAGGCTGATGGAGGCGGAAACAACTTCCTCCTTCCCAACGGCACCTTCTTCGTTGTGCTGATCATTTTCTTGATCGTGCTCGGAGTCATCGGCACCTTCGTGGTGCCGCCGATCACGAAGGTGCTGAACGAGCGCGAGAACATGGTCACCAAGACCGCGGCCGACAACAAAAAATCGGCCGAGCAGATTGCCGCCGCCCGGGAAGACTACGAGAAAGCGATGTCTAAGGCTCGGGTCAAGGCATCGGCGGCCCGTGATGATGCTCGGGCAGACGGCCGTAAGGTTCTCGACGAAATGCGTTCGCGCGCCGAAGAACAGGTTTCCACGACACTGCAAGAAGCCGCCGACCAACTCAAGCGGGAGGGGGACGCGGTAGCGACGGATCTGCGCGCTCGCTTGGACAGCATGTCCACGACGTTGGCCAACCGCATCCTCGGCGTCGAGATCACCACCTCAGTCTCAGCCACCGGGTCAGGTCGGTAGCGAAGATGTCGACATTCATCGGGCAGCTGGTCGGGTTTGGCGTCATCCTGTTTCTGGTATGGCGTTACGCCGTGCCGCCGGTGCGCAAAATGATGGTCGATCGGCAGAACGTCGTGCGGCAGCAGTTGGACGACGCCGCGGCTGCCGCCGATCGGCTTGCGGAAGCCAGCCAAGCCCACGACAAAGCGCGCGAAGACGCCAAGACCGAAGCCAAGCGGATTACCGAAGAGGCCCGTGCGGACGCCGAACGCATCGCCGAACAACTGCGGGCTCAGGCCAACGCGGAGGTCGAGCGCGTCAAAGTGCAGGGAGCCAAGCAGGTCGAGCTACTGCGAGCGCAGTTGGTTCGGCAGCTACGCCAGGATTTCGGCGCCGAATCCGTGCGGCGGGCAGGCGAATTGGTGCGCGGCTACGTTGCCGACTCGGCGCAGCAGTCAGCAACGGTCGACCGGTTTCTCGACGACCTCGACGCGATGGCGCCCTCCAAGGCGGACGTCCAGTACCCGATAGCAGAGAAGATGCGTTTGGCTAGCCGAGAGGCGCTGGACAGCGTGATGAAGCGGTTCGGTGACATAGTCAAAGGCCTCGATGACCGGGGCCTATCCACCCTCGCCGACGAACTGACATCGGTTGCCGCACTGCTGGATCGCGAGACCGTCGTCACCCGCTATCTGACCGTGCCGGCCGAGGACGCCGCGCCCAGAGTTCGGCTGCTCGAACGGCTGGTGTCCGACAAAGTCGGAGAGCCTGCGCTCGACATCCTCAAGACGGCAGTCTCGCAGCGCTGGTCGGCCAACAACGATCTGATCGACGCGATCGAGCTGGTGTCGCGGAACGCATTGTTGACGCGCGCCGAACACGCCGGCTCGCTGGACGAGATAGAAGACCAGTTGTTCTGGTTCAGCCGGATTCTTGATGCGCGGCCGCGCCTGTCCATCTTGCTCGGTGACTACGAAGCTCCGGCCGACAGCCGGGTTCAGTTGCTGCGCAACGTGCTAGGAAGCGCAAGCACCACTGTCGATCCGATCGCGGCTGACCTGCTTTCCAAGACAGTCGAGTTGCTGCGAGGCCAACCGGCCGAGGAGGCGGTACTTACGCTGGCCGAAGTGGCGGTGGCTCGCCGTGGCGAAGTGATCGCGCACGTCAGCGCGGCGGCCGAACTCAGCGACGCCCAACAAGAGCGTCTGACCCAAGTGCTGAGCCGGGTCTACGGCCATCCGGTGACAGTGTAGATGCAAATCGACCCCGAGCTGCTCGGCGGGCTCGCAATTACGGTCGGCGACGAGATCATCGACGGTACGCTTTCGTCTCGTCTCGCCACGGCCCAGACCCAGTTGCCGGACTGAAACACCACGTAGTCAATCAACAAGCAGGAAGAACGAAAAGCCATGGCAGAGTTGACAATCTCCGCTGAAGACATTCAGGGCGCAATCGAAGAATACGTTAGCTCCTTTACCTCCGACACCGCCCGGGAGGAGACCGGAACGGTCATCGACACCGGCGACGGTATTGCGCACGTCGAGGGCTTGCCGTCGGTGATGACCCAAGAACTCCTCGAATTCCCCGGCGGGGTCTTGGGCGTGGCGCTCAACCTCGACGAGCACAGCGTCGGCGCGGTGATCCTGGGCGACTATGAGACTCTTCAAGAGGGCCAGCAGGTCAAGCGAACCGGCGAAGTGCTTTCGGTGCCGGTCGGTGATGCTTTCCTCGGCCGGGTAGTCGACCCTCTCGGTCACCCGATCGACGGCCGCGGCGACATCGAAGCCGATGAGCGCAGGGCGTTGGAGATTCAGGCCCCGTCGGTGGTGCAGCGCCAGGGCGTCAAAGAGCCACTGCAGACCGGTATCAAGGCCATCGACGCGATGACGCCGATCGGACGTGGACAGCGTCAGCTGATCATCGGCGACCGCAAGACCGGCAAGACCGCGGTATGCGTGGACACCATCCTCAACCAGCGGCAAAACTGGGAATCCGGCGATGAGAAAAAGCAGGTGCGTTGTGTCTACGTAGCCATCGGGCAAAAGGGCACCACGATCGCCTCCGTCCACCACACGCTGGAAGAGGGCGGCGCCATGGACTATACGACGATCGTCGCCGCGCCTGCATCTGACTCCGCCGGCTTCAAATGGCTTGCGCCGTATACTGGTTCGGCGATCGCTCAGCACTGGATGTATGAGGGCAAGCATGTGCTGATCGTGTTCGACGACTTGAGCAAGCAGGCCGAGGCCTACCGCGCGATCTCGCTGCTGCTGCGCCGGCCGCCGGGCCGCGAGGCCTACCCGGGCGACGTCTTCTACTTGCATTCGCGCCTGCTGGAGCGCTGCGCCAAGCTTTCCGACGATCTCGGTGGCGGCTCATTGACCGGCCTGCCGGTTATCGAGACCAAAGCCAACGACATCTCGGCCTACATTCCAACCAACGTCATCTCGATCACTGACGGACAGTGCTTCCTGGAATCAGATTTGTTCAACCAGGGTGTGCGGCCGGCGATCAACGTTGGGGTGTCGGTGTCCCGCGTGGGTGGTGCGGCACAGATCAAGGCAATGAAAGAAGTGGCAGGAAGTCTCCGCCTGGACCTATCGCAGTTCCGAGAGCTGGAATCCTTCGCGGCCTTCGCTTCGGACCTCGACGCAACGTCCAAGGCGCAGCTAGAGCGCGGCGCCCGACTCGTCGAGCTGCTTAAGCAACCGCAAAACCAACCGGTGCCGGTTGAGGAGCAGGTGGTCGCGATCTTCCTCGGTACCGGTGGTCACTTGGATTCGGTTCCGGTCGAAGACGTCAGGCGGTTTGAGACCGAGTTCCTCGACCATCTTCGGGCCGCCAAAGATGGCATCCTGTCCGAGATCCGGGAATCGCAAAAGCTTGGCGAAGAGGCGGAAAAGAAGCTGACCGATGCGGTTAGTGACTTCAAGAAGGGCTTCGCGGCCACCGGCGGCGGCTCGGTGGTGCCCGACGAGCATGTGGAAGCCCTTGACGAAGAGAAAGTGGCGAAGGAAGCGGTGCAGGTTCACAAGCCAGCGCCGCCGGAGCAGAAGAAGTAATCGAGGATGGCTGCCACACTTCGCGAGCTGCGGGGCCGGATCCGCTCCGCCGGGTCGATCAAGAAGATCACCAAAGCACAGGAAATGATCGCGACGTCGCGGATCGGCAAGGCGCAGGCCCGGCTGGAGGCGGCCCGCCCTTACGCCAACGAGATCACCCGCATGCTGACCACCCTGGCTGAGGAAGCGGCGTTGGACCATCCGTTGCTGGTTGAGCGCCCCGAGCCGAAACGAGCTGGCGTGCTCGTGGTTTCGTCTGACCGTGGCCTTTGTGGCGCGTACAACTCCGGCGCCTTCCGCCGAGCTGAGGAGCTCTTCTCCCGGCTGCGAGCAGACGGCAAGACTCCGGTGCTCTACACCGTCGGACGTAAAGCGCTGGGCTACTACACATTCCGAAACTGGGACATCACGGAGTCGTGGACCGGCTTCTCGGAGCGACCGAGCTACGAGGATGCCACGGCGGTGGCTGAGACACTGGTTGGCGCCTTCCTGGCCGGCGCCGACGGCGACGGTGATCAGGACGCCGAAGCCGGCGTCGACGAGTTGCACATTGTCTACACCGAGTTCAAGTCGATGATGTCGCAGTCGGCCGAGGCCCACCGCATTGCCCCGATGGTTGTTGAGTACATCGAAGAGGACAGGGGACCGCAGACGTTGTACTCATTCGAGCCGGATGCGACGACATTGTTCGAGTCACTGTTGCCGCGGTACTTGACCACCCGCGTGTATGAGGCGCTGCTCGAGTCGGCTGCATCAGAGCTGGCATCGCGCCAACGGGCGATGAAGTCGGCCAGCGACAACGCTGACGATCTCATCAAGGCGCTCACGCTAGAGGCCAACCGTGAACGGCAGGCCCAGATCACCCAGGAAATCAGCGAAATCGTTGGTGGCGCAAACGCGCTCGCGGACGCCGCTAAGTAAGCCCCATTAGGAAGCGAAGAGGATATGGCTGCTACCACCCAATCGGCTGAGAAGTCGAAGAACTCCAAGGGCCCCGACAGCAACGGCCGCGTGGTGCGGGTTACCGGACCGGTTGTTGACGTCGAATTTCCGCGTGGCTCCGTGCCGGAGTTGTTCAACGCTCTGCACGCTGACGTTACGTTCGAGGCATTGGCGAAGACGTTGACGCTGGAGGTAGCGCTGCACCTCGGCGACAGTCTGGTGCGCACGATTTCGATGCAGCCCACCGACGGGCTGGTGCGCGGCGTCGAGGTGATCGACACCGGAGACTCGATTTCGGTGCCGGTGGGCGACGGTGTCAAGGGCCATGTGTTCAACACGCTGGGCCACTGCCTGGACGAGCCGGGCTACGGAGAAGACTTCGACCACTGGCCTATTCACCGCAAGCCGCCGCCGTTCGACGAGCTGGAACCGCGCACCGAGATGCTCGAGACCGGTCTGAAGGTCGTCGACTTGCTGACGCCCTACGTGCGCGGTGGCAAGATCGCGCTGTTCGGTGGTGCGGGCGTGGGCAAAACGGTTCTGATTCAGGAGATGATCAACCGCATCGCCCGAAACTTCGGCGGGACCTCGGTTTTCGCTGGCGTGGGCGAACGCACCCGCGAGGGCAACGACCTATGGGTCGAGCTTGGCGAAGCCGATGTGCTCAAGGACACCGCGCTGGTGTTCGGTCAGATGGACGAGCCGCCCGGCACCCGTATGCGGGTGGCGTTGTCGGCTTTGACGATGGCAGAGTATTTCCGCGACGAGCAGGGCCAGGACGTGTTGTTGTTCATCGACAACATCTTCCGGTTCACCCAGGCCGGATCCGAGGTGTCCACACTGCTCGGCCGGATGCCGTCGGCGGTGGGGTATCAACCCACCCTGGCCGACGAAATGGGTGAGCTCCAGGAGCGGATCACCTCGACGCGTGGTAAGTCCATCACGTCGATGCAAGCCGTGTACGTGCCCGCCGACGACTACACCGACCCTGCGCCGGCGACGACGTTCGCGCACCTGGACGCGACCACCGAGCTGTCCCGAAATGTGTTCTCCAAGGGCATCTTCCCCGCGGTGGACCCGTTGGCGTCCAGCTCGACCATCCTGGACCCCTCGGTGGTCGGTGACGAGCACTACCGGGTGGCGCAGGAAGTGATTCGGATCCTGCAGCGCTACAAGGACCTACAAGACATCATCGCGATTCTGGGTATCGACGAGCTCTCCGAAGAGGACAAACAACAGGTCAACCGGGCGCGACGCATCGAGCGGTTCCTTTCGCAGAACATGATGGCCGCCGAACAGTTCACCGGTCAGCCCGGCTCCACCGTGCCGCTGAAGGAAACCATCGAGGCGTTCGACAAGCTCGCAAAGGGCGACTTCGACCATGTGCCCGAGCAGGCGTTCTTCCTGATCGGCGGCCTCGACGACCTGGCCAAGAAGGCTGAAAGCTTCGGCGCCAAGCTGTGATGAATCGAGTGTGACATGGCCGAGATGAACGTGGAGATCGTTGCCGTCGATCGGAAAATCTGGTCGGGTCAGGCGACATTCATCTTCACCCGCACCACCGTTGGCGAGATCGGGATAATGCCAAGGCATATCCCGCTGGTGGCGCAACTAGTCGACGACGCCGTGGTTCGCGTCGAACGTGAGGGCGAGAAGGACCTGCGCATCGCGGTGGATGGCGGCTTTCTGACGGTGACTGAGGAGGCAGTGAGCATCCTCGCCGAATCCGCGGAGTTCGAATCGGAGATCGACGAGGCTGCGGCGAAAGAGGATTCGGAGTCAGACGATCCCCGCGTTGCCGCCAGGGGGCGGGCCAGACTCCGCGCTGTCGGCGCGATCGACTAGCGGACCGCGCCGATGAGCACGCTCATGATTGCCATGGTCGTGCTAGTCGCCGTGTTGGGAATTGCCGTCGTCGCCTTGAGTTATCGCCTGTGGAAACTGCGCCAGGGTGGGACGGCGGCGATCATGCGGGACATCCCCGCGGTTGGGGGCCATGGTTGGCGCCACGGCGTGATCCGCTACCGGGGCGGTGATGCCGCCTTCTACCGATTGTCCAGTGTTCGGCCGTGGCCGGATCGTGGGCTCAGCAGACGAGGTGTGGAGATAATTTCGCGGCGTTCGCCACGCGGTGACGAGTTCGACATCATGAGTGAAGAGATCATTGTGTTGGAACTGCGCGACACGACGCAGGACCGAAGAGCGGGTTATGAAATCGCGCTGGACCGAGGTGCTTTGACCGCTTTCCAGTCGTGGTTGGAGTCACGCCCCTCGCCACGCGCACGCCGCCGCGGCATCTGATCTGAGGTTTACTTCTCAGGCTGGCTGGCCCGTCCGCCGCCCGGTTGCCACAGTACGTCGCCGTCGGAATTGGCCAATCGGCACAAGATAAACAGCAAGTCGGACAATCGATTTAGATACTTGGCGGGTAACGGGCTGACATCCGATGGATGTTGCTCGATCGCAGACCACGCCGAACGCTCAGCACGGCGCACCGCTGTGCGGGCGACATGCAGCAGCGCCGAAAGTGGTGAACCGCCGGGGAGCACAAAGGAGTTGAGCGCAGGCAGGCCCTCGTTGAACTCGTCACACCACGTTTCGAGTCGGTCAATGTATGACTGGGTGATGCGCAACGGAGGATGCTTGGGGTTCTCCACAACGGGCGTCGAGAGATCGGCGCCGGCATCAAACAGGTCGTTCTGGACTTGCCGTAAGGCGTCTGTCAGTTGTTGCTTCGGGTGTCCTAGTGCGATCGCAACGCCGATCGCTGAGTTGGCTTCGTCGCAGTCGGCATAGGCCACCAACCGCGCGTCGTTCTTCGAGACCCGCGAGAAATCGCTTAAGCCCGTGGTGCCGTCGTCGCCGGTACGGGTGTAGATGCGGGTCAGGTGTACTGCCATGACTAAAAACCGTACCGCTCGGACCGCCGTGCCGACTGACAGGGCGAAACCGCTTCACTAAACTAACCCGGGTGGCCGAGCGTTTCGTGGTGACCGGTGGCAGCCGGTTGGCGGGCAAAGTCGCTGTTGGCGGGGCAAAGAACAGCGTTCTCAAGTTGATGGCTGCAGCCCTTCTTGCCGAAGGCACCAGCACGATCACCAACTGCCCCGACATCCTGGACGTCCCGCTGATGGCGGAGGTGCTGAGGGGCCTGGGCGCCACGGTCGAACTGTCCGGCGCAACCGTACGCATCACCGCCCCGGACGAGCCGAAATACGACGCTGACTTTGCCGCTGTCCGCCAGTTCCGAGCCTCGGTCTGCGTACTCGGCCCCCTCGTCGGGAGGTGCAAGCGGGCCAAAGTCGCACTGCCGGGCGGTGACGCCATCGGGTCGCGTCCGCTGGATATGCATCAGGCCGGGCTGCGGCAGTTGGGAGCTGTCTGCAATATCGAGCACGGCTGTGTCGTCGCCCACGCAGATACCTTGCGGGGCGCGGAGATTCAACTGGAGTTTCCGTCGGTCGGAGCCACCGAGAACATCTTGATGGCTGCGGTGCTGGCGGAAGGCGTCACCACGATTCACAACGCAGCGCGCGAACCCGACGTGGTGGACCTGTGCACGATGTTGAACCAGATGGGTGCTCAGGTTGAAGGCGCCGGCTCGCCGACGATGACGATCACCGGTGTACCGCGGATGTATCCGACTGAGCATCGCGTTATCGGCGACCGGATTGTCGCGGCCACCTGGGGCATCGCCGCAGCAATGACCCGCGGTGACATCACGGTGACCGGGGTCGATCCGGCGCACCTCCAGGTTGTCCTGCACAAATTGCACGACGCCGGCGCCACCGTTACCCAGACTGACGACAGTTTCCGGATAACGCAGTACGAGCGCCCGAAGGCCGTCAATGTCGCAACGCTGCCGTTCCCCGGGTTCCCGACGGATCTGCAGCCGATGGCGATTGGCCTGGCATCGATTGCCGACGGCACATCGATGATTACCGAGAACGTGTTTGAGGCACGGTTCCGATTTGTCG
>NZ_JBAPPI010000760.1:0-7184 GCF_049280035.1 Mycobacterium sp.
GCCTTGCCATGGTCGACGTGGGCTTCGGCCCGCATCATCCGAACCGACGCCAAACTGAGCTCGGCGTCTTTACCGGTCAACCGGGCTCGCAGGCTGCCCAGTGCGCCCAGCCCGTAGAGCGCCGGCACCGAGATCGACCGCCGCGGCGGCGGCACACCGGCTTCGTCGGCCGCTATCTTGACCACCTCTATCAGCGGAATCATCCGTTCGGAGATGAGGTAGCGCTCGCCGTTGCGGCCGCGTTCGGCAGCCAGCAGCAGCGCCCTGGCCGCGTCGTCGACACCGACAACCTCCAGTTGGATGCCATTCATCAAAAACGGCAGCTTGCCGAAGACCGCGCCGGCGATGAACGCGCCGTGCGGCGTGCGGCCCCAATCGCCGCTGCCATAGGTTGTCGAGACGCACATGGCGACTGCGGGCAGACGTTTTTCCGATGCATATCGCAGCACCATGTCTTCGGCCTGGACCCTCGACTCGACATACGGGGTGAGCCGACGGCGGTCGATTTGGTCGTCTTCGGTTGCGACGTGGCCGTGTCGCCGGCCGACCGTCGCATAGGTGCTGGTGAACACGAAACGGTGCAGCTTTGCGGCGATTGGGCTTTCGACGGCGACATCGAGGACATTGCGCAGTCCCTCGACGTTGGTGCGAAACAGCGGTGACGGGTCTTGCAGCCACGCCCGGGTGTCGACCACGCAGTAATAGACCTCGTCGCAACCGTCGATCGCCTGGCGCACGGTGGCGGTGTCGAAGACGTCACCGGGGAATCGGGTGACGTCGAGATCGTCGATGCTGCGCGTATTGGCGCCTTCGCGCACCATCGCGCGCACGTCGGCGCCCGTCGCGACGAGTTGGCGGGTGACATGCGAGCCCAAGAACCCGTTGGCTCCGATGACCAGCTTGGGTGCCGTGTTCATGCGCGCCGCTCGCCCCCGCAAGCGGGTGGGGGTCCCCCCAGCCGCGCAGCGGCGAGGGGGCGTGCCCCCACCTCATCGCTGCTTTGTATATCGTCGCGGGCGCGGTTCATTGTTGGCCTCCGTATTGGCGCATCCAGCGGGCGGCGTCGTCGTCGAGCGTGCCGAGCGCTTCGGCTTTCTTGCACCACTTGATCCCCGCCTGCAAAAAGCGCAGCGGGTTGTAGATGTCTTCTTGCCGGCACCATTGGCCGTCGCCCGCATAGCTGATGATCGAGATGTTCGTCGCGCTGATGATGGTGCCGTCACCGGGGTCGCGCATCGGGTTGTCCAGCTCGCAGATGATGCGCCCGGTCGGCTCATCGATGACCGACCACAGCGACGGAAAAGCTGTCATGTGGCTTCCCGGAAAGGTCGACATCGTCTTGCGGATCCAGGTGAGCACCTGGTCACGGCCCTTCATCGTGCCCGCCGCGTGCTCGATGTAGTCGACGTCTGGCGTGTAGTGCTCCACCCAGGCGTCCCAGTCCTTGGTCTCGGCAGCGCGTGCGACAGTCTGCTCGAACGTCTCGAACGCGGCGGCCAGCTCGTCGCGGCTAAACACCTGCTTCACGCAAGAAACTAGAACACGTTCTATCGGGTTTTGTCGAGCGGCCGGCCCGCGCCCCCCGTCGGCGCCCGATCGCGGAATAATGAGACCCATGACGGACTACAGCAAGGCAATACTGGCCGGCGGCTGCTTTTGGGGCATGCAGGATCTGATCCGCAAGCAGCCCGGGGTGGTTTCGACCAGGGTCGGCTACAGCGGCGACCCGAATGTCCCCAACGCGACCTATCGCAACCACGGCACGCACGCCGAAGCCATCGAGATCGTCTACGACCCGGCACGCACCGACTTCCGGACACTTCTCGAATTCTTTTTCCAGATCCACGATCCGACCACCAAGAACCGGCAGGGCAACGACGTCGGAACCAGCTACCGCTCTGCGATCTTCTACCTCGACGAGGAGCAGAAGCGCATTGCGTTGGAAACCATCGCAGACGTCGAGGCATCCGGCCTGTGGCCCGGCAAGGTGGTGACCGAAGTCAGCCCCGCCGGCGACTTCTGGGAGGCCGAGCCCGAACACCAGGACTACCTGGAGCACTACCCCAGCGGCTACACCTGCCATTTCATCCGGCCCGACTGGAAGCTGCCGCGACGGGCCGGCGCCGACCGCTAATTGCCAGCGCGCACAGCGCAATACCTATTTGCCGATGGCGCGTAGCTGGTACAGGCCGCGGGTGGTGGCGACAGTCTGACCGTCGGCGTCGATTACCACTGCCTCCAGGGTGAAATCGGCCTTACCCCGCTCGGCCGCTTCGGCTTCGATGCGCGCGATCGTCTCGTCGTCGAGGCTGGCTTGCGCACGCACGTCGGATTTGGCCATCGCGACGAATTGGATGTCGAGGTTTTTGACCAACGGGAAATACTTGGCGGTGTCGAACGTGATCAGCGGAATGATCCCGCCGAGGACTTCGGCCACGGTGAACAGCACGCCGGCATAGATGACGCCGAAGTGGTTCCCGTTGCCTTCGGCCGGGACGGTCGTGGCGGCAAAACCGGGCCGAGCCTCGACGACCTTTACGCCCATCTTGTGTGCAATCGGGATAGTCGATTCCAGGGCACCGTTCATCATGGTTACCAGCTGATTGGCCCCACCATCTTTGGCAGTCATGACCGCCGATCTTAACGCCGATGAACGACGATCTTCCCGCCGTTCTTCGGGGTGTAGGCAACGCCGCGGGAATGCCACTTCTCCCCAGGCGCAGTGCTGGTCTCGATAGTAAAGTGGCGCAACACTGTTCGCAGCACCACATCCATCTCCATGTTGGCGAACACAGCTCCCACACACCGCCGAGCGCCGCCGCCGAACGGGATCCACGCAAAGCTGGGCGGCTTGGAGCCGACGAAGCGCTGCGGGTCGAAGCGGTCGGGTTCGGGAAATATCTCCGGGTTGGCGTGCAGCCGCGAAATGCTGACGATGATGGAATACCCGCGAGGGATAACCCATTCGCCGAGTTCGAAGACCGGCGCGTAGACGTGGCGACCGGTGGCATCGATGACTGTTCTGGTCCGCTGCACTTCGAGGATGGTTGCCTGACGTAGCTCGTTGTCGTCCGTGTCGGCCTCGGCGGCGAGCGCGGCCAGCACATCAGGGTGTCGGCTCAGTCGTTCGAACGCCCAGCCGAGGGTGGCCGCGGTGGTTTCATGCCCGGCAGCGAGCAGCGTCAACAGTTCATCACCAATATCGTTACGCGACATGGCTGAACCGTCTTCATAGGTGCTGCGCAGCATCATCGCCAGCACATCGGTCCGATTTTCGAAGTGCGGGTCTGCGCGCTCGTCTTCGATCAGTTTGTCGAGGACGGTGTCATAGCGGCGCCGCCACTCGACCAGCCGGCCCCACGGCGAGTAGCGGCCGTAGATCCGCGACGGCTTGGGCAGCGTCGCCAGCCGCGAGCCCAGCGTGACCCACGGTGGAAGGATTCGCCGCAGCTCGTCGAGCTCTGCGCCCTCGGCGCCAAACACCGCGCGCAGGATCGCGTTGAGCGTGATCCGCATCGTCGACGGCAGCGTGGCGAACGTCTTCCCCTCCGGCCAGCCGGCGATTTCACGCAGCGTCTCTTCTTCGATGATGGTTTCGTAGTTCTTGATGCTCTGGCCATGGAAGGGCGGGGCGAGCAGCCGGCGCCGTTGCCGGTGATCGTCGCCGTCGAGCGCGAAGACCGAGCCGGCCCCGAGCAGCCGGCTCAAGTTTGGCTGGATGTTGCCGAGCACCGCCGGGCTGGCGGTGAACACCTGCTTGGCCAACTGCGGATTCGCCACTACCACGACGCGGCCGAACACCGGCGCGTTGAGCATGAAGCCGTCGCCGTAGCGGCGCGCCATCCGGTGCATAAGGCCCCGGCGGGAAATCGCGAATGCGGCACCCTGCACTGCCTTCGGAAGCCGCGGCGCCGGCGGCAATCTGACGGCGGGTGGCGCCGGCGCTGCTTGCGTGTCGATGGTGCTCATCGCTGTGCACTCCCAACATCGATGTGGTACTGCACCGTACCAAGGGCGTATTCCGGTACGGTACCCTGTGGTACCAAGCGCTGGCAAGGGCTGACGCGAGCGGGATTCGTCGGAAGGAGTCGACGTGGCGACAACCGTCGCTGACGACCCGGCTTCGGCCGAGTCGGTCGACATCGACCCCTTCCGCCGCCGGCTGCTCGACGGCCTCGCGACCTCGATCGCCGAGCGCGGATACCGGGCCACCACCGTCGCCGACATCGTTCGTCACGCCCGCACATCGAAGCGCACGTTCTACGGGCAGTTCCCCAGCAAGGAGCAGTGTTTCCTCGAGTTGCTGCATGTCGACGTCGAGAAGTTGGCCGAGGAGATTCGCTCCGCCGTCGATCCGAACGCGGACTGGCAGACTCAGATTCGTCAGGCCGTGGAGGCTTACGTGGGCCACATCGGGTCCAAACCGGCCATCACGTTGAGCTGGATCCGCGAGCTGCCGTCACTGGACGCCGCCGCGGCACGGCCATTCCAGCGTCGGGGCATGCAGCTGTTGACGAATTTATTGATCGGGCTCAGCGGCAGCCCGGGGTTCCAACAGGTTGGCCTGCCGCCGTTGACCCGGCCACTGGCGGTGATTCTGGTAGGCGGCCTGCGTGAACTGACCGCGCTCGCCGTCGAAGACGGGCACAGCGTGTGCGAGATTGTCGAGCCGGCCGTGCATGCCTCCGTTGCGCTGCTCGGCTATCGCAGCTAGATCACATCTTGAGGAAGGCGCGCAGCCGGTCCAGCACCAGATCTGGGCGCTGCTCGACAATCCAGTGACCGACGCCGTCGACCAGCTCGGCCTCGAAATCACTTATGTGATCGGCGTATCCGTCCAGCAAGTCCGGTGTGAGCACCGGATCTTGGGTGCCACTTAGCCACCGGACCGGGACGTCGACTGGGACGTCGTCGAATTCGCCACGCAGCCAGCGCAGCATCTCCGTGCTCTGAAAGGTCCGATACCAACGCGAACCGGCAACCGCGTGCCCGGGCTGACGCATGCACTCGACATACATGCGGACGTCCTCCTCGGGCACGGTGAATCCCCCGCCGACCCACGACGCCAGCATCTTGAAGTAGCGGGCCTTGGGGTCTGCGATCAAGCGCGGCCCGATCACCGGCAGCAACATCGGGATCTGGTACCAGAACCGCCAGATGTTGCGAACCGACGAGAGATCGCGCCGCACGTAGGGCGCTGCGGTATTGAGTCCGAAGAACCCGGTCACCTTGGCCGGGTGGCGCAACATCATGATGAACGCGACCGGCCCACCCCAGTCGTGGGCCACCAGCTGCACCGGCCCGACGTCCAACCGATCGAGAACGGCCGCCAGGTCGTCGGCCATCTCGTTCTTCAGATAGCGCGAGCGCGGCGCCGAACTCCACCCTGCGCCGCGCAGGTCGGGGCACAGCACCCGGTAACCGTCGGCGGCCAGCGGGCCGATCAGCTCCCGCCACTCCCACCAGTTCTCCGGAAAGCCGTGCACCAGCATCACCGGTGGCCCGTCGACGGGCCCGGCATCGGCAACGTGAATCGTGACACCGTCGCCCACATCGACGAACTTGTGCTCGACGCCATCCAGTGCGGGGACAGTAACCATGGCTTGACAATCTAGCAATGGCGGCGAAATCGATCGCCGCTACACACGAAGTGTGTTTATTCGTCGTAGCTTGTCGCTATCAAGTGGTGCGGTATGCACGGCAATGGCCGCGGCAACGATCGGTTTGGCAGGAATGTCGCACGCCAGCCCCTTCTCCGCGCAGTTCCAGTCGCCGTCGGGAGACGTCTCCTGCAACCTGGTTAACTACCCTCCCACGGACACTCACTCGCTCGGAAAGAATTTCGTGCAGTGCGACATCGCTAACCACAGCTGGGTGGCACCACGGCCGCCCCCACAGGGCCGGCCCGACGCCACCAGCACCTTCGTTCTCATCCGGGGCCAGTTCCCGGTCGTGGGCTACAGTCCAGGCACGCTCGCGGCTGTCGGCCCGATGCTGGATTCCGCCCAAGCGCCGTCCGGGGGTGCGATCACTTGCAGCAGCGAGCAGTCGGCGATGAAATGCACCGACGTCACTACCGGGCACTTCTTCCGAGTGTCGCAGGAGTCCTACGAGCTGGGGTGATGATCGCCTTCTAGCAGACGGTCGCTGCACTCAGGCGGCGACCAGCTCACGCTTCTCGGTGGTGCTGGGCTTCTTGGGCGGCAGCGCCAATTTGACGATCTTGCGCACGACAGTGCCGAACTGCTTCGGCAGCGAGCCCGAGTTGTACGGAATGCCGTAGCGTCGGCAGATCTCTTGCACCTCGTCCGCGATCTCCGCGTAGCGCCGTGCCGGCATGTCCGGGAACAGGTGGTGTTCGATCTGGTGCGACAAATTGCCGGACAGCAAGTGAAAGAGCTTGCCGCCGGTCAAGTTCGCCGAACCGAGGATCTGGCGGAAATACCACATGCCGCGTGACTCGTCTTGAGTCTCTTCGACGGTGAATTCCTGTGTGCCATCGGGGAAGTGGCCGCAGAAGATGATCATGTACGACCAGACGTTGCGGATCAGGTTGGCCGACAGGTTGCCGGCAAGGACGAACGGGGCGAACGGTCCGGCCAGCAGCGGGAAGGCGACATAGTCCTTCAGCATCTGCTTGCGGGTCTTGCGCCAAATACCCTGCAGGACTTCCTGTTTGTCGGCCAGCTGGATCTCGCCGGAGCGGATGCGTTCGGTTTCCAGTTCGTGCAGCGCGACGCCGTACTGGAAGAACACCATCAGCAGGAAGGCGTAGACCGGGTTACCCACGAAGTACGGTTTCCATGGCTGATCCTCGCTCATCCGCAGGATGCCGTAGCCGATATCGCGGTCCATGCCCACGATGTTGGTGTAGGTGTGGTGCATGTAGTTATGCGAATGCCGCCACTGATCGGCCGGGCACGCGGTGTCCCATTCGAAGTCGCGGCCGCGGATGTTGGGGTCTCGCATCCAGTCGTACTGGCCGTGCATGATGTTGTGGCCGATCTCCATGTTGTCGAGGATCTTTGACACGCCGAGCATCGCGGTGCCCGCGAGCCAGGCCGGTGGCAGGATACCGGCGAACAGCAGGGCCCGACCGCCGACTTCGAGTGCGCGTTGCGTCTTGATGACGCGGCGGATGTAGTCGGCATCGCGCTGGCCGAGGTCGGCCATCACGCGTTCCT
>NZ_JBAPPI010000761.1:0-3114 GCF_049280035.1 Mycobacterium sp.
CCTCCGGGTGTCGGGCCAGGCGGACCGGGTGGTCCCGGCCCGTGGCATGGCGACCCCCAGCGCGGCTACTTCCACGGAGCCCCGTGGGGCGACGGCCCAGGGCCCTGGGGCGCTGGCCCGCCACCGCGGCCGGACTGGGGTAGGCCGCTTCCGCCGCCGGGCGGCCGGTGGGTAGGTGGCCCGATCAACTACTGGGGCTACCAAGAGAATCCGCTGTGGAACCCGCAGTTCAACCAGTGGGGCTTCTGGTTCTTCGGAGTCTGGATTCCGCTGTAATAAGCCAGTCACAAGACGCGCGCTTACGGTTGACCGGCTATCCGTCGTAGCACGAAGTCGCTCAGCGACGTGGGCAGATTGGTCATCAGCGAGACCTGCAACTTGGGGCCGACGCCGACAACGTAGCGGGAACGGGGGCTGCGGGCGGTCAGCGCCTTCGCGACGACCGCCGACACCTTCTCGGCTGGTACAGCGAGCTTCTGGGACAACGGAATCGACTTCTTGAGCCCCGCGATGTGTCTTGCGTAGTGGTCGCGTTGCTCGGCCGTCAGAGCGGCCTCGAATTGTTCAACCATGTCGTCAGCGGTGCGCCACATGTCGGTATCGGTCTGCGCGGGCTCCACGATAGCGACGTCAATGTGCCATGGCCGCAATTCGATTCGCAGCGCGTCGGCGGCTGCCTCGAGCGCGAACTTGCTTGCGCAGTAGGCACCGATCAGTGGCATCGACAGCCTCCCGTTGACGCTAGACATGAATACCACCCGCCCCCGCGACTCGCGAAGCCGCGGCAGCACCGCCCTTGTGACGGCGAGCTGACCGATCACGTTGATCTCCAGCTGCTTTCGCCAATCCTCAGTGGTGACCGTTTCCATCGGGCCGGTCACCACAACGCCCGCGTTGTTCACGATCGCGTTGAGTCGCTCAGGTAACAGCTCATCAAGCGCGGCGATGTGTTCGGCATCCGCGATGTCGAGAATCAATGACGAGATCCGCTGCGGGTCCAGCGCAGTGACCGCGGCAGCGTCGTGTTCCGTGCGGACCCCGGCGATCACATCCCAGCCGCGCGTGGCCAGATATTCGACGATCGACTTACCGATGCCACGACCGGCTCCGGTGACGAGTACTGATGGCATCAAGTTCTCCTTCTGACGGGCACTGCCCGTCGACAAGTCGCGCCGATCGACAACAGTGAAACTAGGAACTATCGACGCTCAGGCTCCAGCGCTTCAGCCATGGGCCGATCAGTTCGGCAATGGTGCCACGGTCTGCGTCTCCTGCGCGGATGGTGATGCCGACCGGGGTCGCGGTGCCGTCGGCGTTGCGATAGTAGACAGGCCCGCCGGAGTCACCCTTTTGCACGTGCGCCAGGAACTGCACTTTTGTGGGTGACACATAGATGATGGGGCCGCATGCTGGCCCGCGGTGCTGTGCGCCGCTGATCAACCCGTAGTGGCACAGCTGCTGGCCTTCAGCCAGGTGTGTGTCGTCGGCGGACGCGGTGACCGGCCGGATTCCGATAATGCGTGTGTCGGTTGGCACCTGCGGCGGCATGTCCGGGGAGTTGGCGATCGCGAGCACGGCGATGTCGTCGTCCCCGGCGCCGTCGCCGTCATAGACGTGGTGGGTGAACCACCCAACAACTTGGAAACCTGTCTTCTTGTTGAAGTAGTTGGCGCCGCCGCCATCGTCGCAGTGGCCGGCGGTGAGGACGCCGGGTTGACCGGTGCCGTCGTGGACGAGCCATCCGGCGGTGCAGGTGTCCGTGGGCCGGCCGTCAGCGTCGTAGATGCCTATGCCGACACCTGGGGCGAGGGCGGGCGCCGGGTGGTGGCTCAGGTCGAAGTCAGGTGGATCTGCGGCGGCGGTCGCAGCAGTCAGCACACCGCAGCAGCTGATTGCCGCTGCCGCGATCGCCGCCCGCGCCCACGTTGTCGTGATCCGTCGCCGATATGCGAGATCCACACTGCCACAGCATTTCTCAGGTGAACTGGCGCCGTATCTCAAAAGGATTTCCCATTATCTATTCGCCAGCAGGCGCTCAACGTACTTCGCAAGGTACCCCTAAATGACACCTGTAGGCCAACCGAGAACTGGCTGCGGAGACGCCAGCGGCAGCGCGCCCCTTTAGCCTTCAATATGTGTGACTGGCCCCGCGACTGCGTCGCGGGTCCGGCTGCGTCGCAGTCTGACTGGCATTTCCGGATTCCACCGGAGGGCTCCGCCGATACGTCGCGGGACGTTCCACCGCCGCATACGCGCGTCCGGCGCCCGCCTGATTTCCAAGCCGCTTCCGCGCCAGCATGAAGGTCAAGATCTCACGGCTGATGAAGGCTGTGAGGGCTTGTCTTCGGCGGGGGAGTCATCGTCTTTGGCCAGGTGGCGCAGGACTCGTTCGTTGAGGGCGGCGAGCATGTCGAGCTCAGCGGGGGTGAGCAGGTCGATGAAGTTCCGGCGGACGTCCTCCACGTGCCTGGGCGCCGCCTTCTCGATGGCGGCGCGGCCAGCCGGCAGCAGGCAGACCATGGTGCTGCGGGCGTCGTCGGGGTTGGGCTCGCGGCAGATCAGCCCGTCCTTCTGCATGCGCCGCACCTGGTGGGAGACACGGCTCTTCTCCCAGCCCAGTGTGTTGCACAGGTCGCGGGCGGGCATGCGGTTCCCGTCGTGACCCGAGAGCACCGCCAGGACCTCGTAGTCGGCCCCGGACAGGCCCGATGCTTGCAGGCCCCGGTTCAGGTGCACGTCAAGCTGATGATGCGCGTGCTGGAAGGCCCGCCAGGCGCGGTCTTCACGAGGGTTCAGCCAGTTCGGTTCCATCAGGCTCCATGCTACCCGATTGGTTGACTCATCAACAAACACTGCTTAAGGTAGAGCAGTCAACCTTTTCGATCGTAAGTAAGGATGGGATACCTCATGAGTAGCATCAGCATCATTGGCACCGGGAACATGGCCCGCGCCATCGGCGCCCTGGCGGTAGCTGGCGGCAACACCGTCGAGGTCACCGGCCGCGATCAGTCCAAGGCGGCTGACCTGGCCAAGGCGCTCGGCGGCGGCGCCACGACGGGAGAGTGGGGCGCCGTCCCGGCCGGCGACATCGTCATCGTGGCCGTGTTGTACGAC
>NZ_JBAPPI010000762.1:0-3635 GCF_049280035.1 Mycobacterium sp.
GACCCGGGGCCCACGCAGGATCGTCACCAGCGCGGCGTCCCGCGGCAGCTGCAACTTGCGCACCGGCTTGCCGCCCCACGGCGTGTCGTCGGGCAGCGTGATCTCGACAAGATTGGCCTGACCGCTCCGGAATTCCATCAGCCGCACCAGGTCTCCGACCGCGACCGCCTCCTCGATCAAGGAAGCCAGCATCCGCGGGGTGGACACCGCCACGTCGACGCCCCAGGCATCGGTGAACAGCCACTCGTTTCGGGGATCGTTGACCCGGGCCACCACCCGGGGTACCGCGAACTCGGTTTTGGCCAGCAAGCTGAGCACGACGTTCGCTTTATCGTCGCCGGTGGCCGACACCACGACGTCGAAATCCTCCAGGCCTATCGACTGCAGCACGCTCATCTCGCATGCGTCGCCGAGCCGCCAGTGCGCGCCCTTGATGGCGTCGACGTCGATGTGCTCGGGGTTGCGCTCGATCAGCGACACGTCGTGACCGTTTTCCAGCAGTTCGCGCGCGACCGAGCGGCCGACCGCGCCCGCCCCTGCAATGGCTACCTTCATCGGCGCCGCTCCTCCTCATCGCTGCGTCCCCCTCGCCGCTGCGCGGCTGGGGGTGCCCCCACTGCATCGTCGTCGGCGTGCTTCATGGCTCGAGGTCTTCGCTGGGTGGCAACGCCGCGATGGCCAATGCCTCTGCCACGCGGCCGGAAATGGCGGCGATATAGACCTGGTCGCCGGCCTGGATCACCGTCTTCGGCTCCGGAAGCACGCCGGTGCCGAATCGGATCAGAAACGCCACCCGAGAACGGGTGGCCGTCTCCAGATCGGTGGCCCGGCGGCCCACCCAGTCCTCGTGCAGCGCCACCTCGACGACCGCGACGGTCCCGGTCGGGTCTCGCCACTTGGTGGTCTCGGTATCTCGGGTGAGCGCGTTGAGCAGCCGATCGGTGGTCCAGGGCACGGTGGCAATCGTCGGAATGCCGAGCCGTTCGTAGACCTCCGCACGCTTGGCGTCATAGATTCGCGCGACCACCCGCGGCACCTGAAAGATCTCCCGAGCCAGCCGAGCCGAAATGATGTTGGAGTTGTCCCCGGATGACACCGCGGCGAACGCATCGGCTTCCTCGATGCCGGCCCTGAGCAGCACGTCTCGATCGAAACCCAGGCCGAGGACTCGCTCACCGGCGAAGTCGGGGCTCAGCCGGCCAAACGCGGTGCTGTCGCTGTCGATGATCGCGACGTCGTGGCCGATCCGGGACAACCCGTCGGCCACCGACGACCCCACCCTGCCGCAGCCCATCACAACCACTCGCACTTGCGCGTCCTCTCGGGAGGATGCCAGCCAGTTCGGGCCGGAACGTTGTCGTCCAGAGAACCGTACCGGCAATCCCGGGTGGGCTTACTCTTGGCTCTCGTGTCCAAACTTTCGACCGCGGCGCGTCGACTGGTTTTGGGTCGGCCGTTTCGCAGCGATCGGCTGAGCCACACACTGCTGCCCAAGCGGATCGCCTTGCCGGTGTTCGCTTCCGATGCGTTGTCCTCGGTGGCCTACGCCCCCGAAGAGGTCTTCCTGATGCTGTCGGTGGCCGGGCTGGCGGCGTACTCGTTGACACCCTGGATCGGCCTGGCGGTGGCGGCGGTGATGCTGGTCGTGGTGGCCAGCTACCGGCAGAACGTGCATGCCTACCCATCCGGAGGTGGCGACTACGAAGTGGTCACCGCCAACCTGGGCGCCAACGCCGGCCTTACCGTCGCGAGCGCCCTGATGGTGGATTACGTTCTCACGGTGGCTGTTTCGACAGCATCGGCCATGTCGAACATCGGATCTGCCATTCCGTTCGTGGCTACCCACAAGGTGTTGTTCTGCGTGACCGCGATCCTGCTGGTGATGGCGATGAACCTGCGCGGTGTGCGTGAGTCCGGGGTGGCCTTCGCGATTCCGACCTACGCGTTCATCGTCGGCGTCGGCCTCATGCTCGGTTGGGGACTGTTCCGGATTTACGTCTTTGGCGAGCCGCTTCGGGCCGAGTCCGCCGGCTTCGTGATGCATGCCGAGCGTAGCCAGATCACCGGGTTTGCTTTTGTGTTTCTGGTGGCGCGATCGTTCTCATCGGGCTGTGCGGCGCTCACCGGTGTGGAAGCGATCAGCAACGGAGTGCCGGCATTCCGGAAGCCCAAGTCGCGTAATGCGGCAACGACACTGCTTCTGCTGGGCACGATTTCGGTCAGCTTGTTGATGGGCATCATCCTGCTGGCGGAGAAGACCAGGGTGCAGATCGTCGAGGATCCCGCCACCCAGCTGAGCGGTAGCCCGCACGACTATGAACAGAAGACTCTGGTGACTCAGATCGCGCAGACGGTGTTCGGCAGCTTCCACATCGGTTTTCTGCTGATCGCAGCCGTGACCGCGCTCATCCTGGTGCTGGCGGCCAATACGGCGTTCAACGGGTTCCCGGTACTGGGCTCGGTGCTCGCGCAGCACAGTTATCTTCCGCGCCAACTACATACGCGGGGCGACCGGCTGGCATTCTCCAACGGCATCGTGTTCCTGGCGGTGGCGGCTCTCGCGGCGATCATTGCGTTCCGCGCGCAGGTCACCGCGCTGATTCAGCTCTACATCGTCGGGGTGTTCATTTCGTTCACACTGAGCCAAATCGGCATGGTCCGACATTGGACTCGGCTGCTGCGCAATGAGACCGATCCCGCCGTCCGGCGCACGATGCTGCGGTCCCGGGTGGTCAACACGATCGGGTTCGTGTCCACCGGCACGGTGCTGTTCGTGGTATCGATCACCAAGTTTCTTGCCGGGGCCTGGATCGCTGTCGTCGCCATGGTTTTGCTTTTCGTCGTCATGAAGATGATCCGCAAGCATTACGATGCCGTCAGCCAGGAACTGGAGCAGCAGGCTGCCGAAGACACGGATGTCGTCTTGCCCAGCCGCAACCATGCCGTGGTACTGGTGTCGAAGTTGCATCTGCCGACACTGCGCGCGCTGGCCTACGCACGCGCGACGCGGCCCGATGTGCTGGAGGCCGTCACAGTGAGCGTCGACGATGCGGAGACCCGGGATTTGGTCCGCAGATGGCAAGACAGCGATATCAGCGTCCCGCTGAAAGTCATCGCTTCGCCATACCGCGAAATCACAGGCCCAATACTGGATTACGTCAAACGATTGAGCAAAGAATCGCCGCGCACCGTGGTGACGGTCTTTCTTCCGGAGTACGTCGTGGGGCACTGGTGGGAGCACGTGCTGCACAACCAGAGCGCGCTGCGGCTGAAGGGCCGGTTGCTGTTCATGCCGGGGGTAATGGTGACATCGGTTCCCTGGCAGTTGAGTTCGTCGGAGCGGCTCAAGACGCTGCATCCGCATGCGGCACCGGGCGACGCCCGTCGGGGGATCTTCGATTGACAACCGCTTTGGGAGAACTGACGTTGACCGTCGGTGCGCCGGCCAACGGGGGCAGCTGCGTGGCACGTCACGACGGCCGGGTGGTGTTCGTCCGCTACGCGCTGCCCGGTGAGCGGGTGCGGGCCCGGGTCACCGCGGATCGGGGTTCTTACTGGCATGCCGAGGCGGTCGAGGTAGTCGAGCCGTCCGACGACCGTAGGGCGTCGCTATGCCCGATCGCCGGGGTGGAGGG
>NZ_JBAPPI010000763.1:0-2325 GCF_049280035.1 Mycobacterium sp.
TCGGGTTCATATCCGCTCAGCTGCACCGTGTCCCCGGCGACCGGAATGCGGCCGAGCTGCTGAAGCACCAGCCCGCCGATCGTCTCGTATTCACCCTCCCGTGCGTGATAACCGGTGGCGGCGGCCACCTCGTCGATGCGCAGCAGCCCGGACACCCGCCAACCATCGGCGGATGCCATCACATCCGGTGTGGTGTCGTCGTGCTCGTCACGCACGTCGCCGACGATTTCTTCGATCAGGTCCTCGACGGTCACCATGCCCGCGATCCCGCCGTACTCGTCGACAACCATGGCGGTCTGCAAGCCGTTGGCCCTGATCTCTCCCATCAGGGCATCGCCGTCCAGCGTGGAGGGCACCACCGCGACCGGCTGCGCGACGGCGGTCAGCAAGGTGTGCTTCCGCTCGGCGGCTGGAACTTCGAAGACCTGTTTGACGTGCACCATGCCGACGGTCTCGTCGAGGTCGCCGTCGACGATCGGGAACCGGGAAAATCCGCTCTCGGTGGCTGTTGCGACGAGGTCTGCGACAGTGTTGTCCGTTTGCAGCGCAACGATTTTCGAGCGCGGCGTCATCAGTTCCTCGGCTGTCAGCGTGCCGAACTGCAGTGATCGATGCAGTAGCGCCGCGGTGGTCGGGTCCAGAGCGCCGCTGCGAGCAGACGTGCGGACCAGCGAAACCAGCTCCTGGGGCGAACGGGCCGACCGCAGTTCCTGCGCGGGCTCGATTCCCAGCTTGTGCAGGATCCGGTTCGCGGCACCATTGGTCAGCCGGATCGCGAAGGTCATCACGAACGAGAACAGCAACTGCGGGCCCGCCACGGCGCGCGCGGTTCGCAGTGGCCGGGCCACGGCCAGGTTCTTGGGCACGAGTTCCCCGAAGACCATCGACAGCGACGTGACAACCACTAGAGCCACGAATGCGATGACTGCTTCGGCCACCCGGTCAGGCACCCCGAGCGCATCCATTGCTGGATGCGGCAGCTTCGCCACTAACGGTGCGGTGAGATACCCGGTGACCAGCGTGGTTATCGAGATGCCCAACTGCGCTCCGGACAGCTGGAAAGAAAGGGTGTGGTGGGCGCGGCGCACGAAGCGGTCGCGACGGCCACCATCGCGCGCGTTGGCGTCGACAGTGCTGCGCTCGAGGGTGGTCAACGAGAACTCAGCGGCGGTAAACAGCGCGTTGCCCGCGGTGAGCAGCACGATGGCCAGCAGGCTGAGCAGGATGACAGCGAGGTTCATCGGCGCCGCCGCGGTTGCGAGCAATCAGACCGTGGGCGCCGCGGTGACCGCTCAGCCCGGAAGCCAACGGCCTCGCCGGGTGCCTGCGGCACGGAGACCCTTTCCCTCAAGTTATCCAAATGACTACGTGGAGTTTCTATGGTAACGAAGGCTTAACCCGTCCTAGCCCCTGTTGCTGCGACGACACGCCCCCATCCGGTCTGTGTCTACCAGCCGAACGGCAGTGGATGGCCTTCAGCGAAGCCCGCTGCAGATTGGATCCCGATCACCGCCCGCTCATGCAACTCGGCCAGTGTCGATGCACCGACATAGGTGCACGTGCTGCGAACCCCGGAAGTGATGTGGTCGATCAGATCCTCGACGCCACCCCGGTCGGGGTTCAGCCCCATCCGCGAGGTTGAGATACCTTCCTCGAACAACGCCTTGCGGGCACGCTCGAAGGCGCTGTCGGCTGCGGTGCGGGCAACCACGGCGCGTTTGGACGCCATCCCGTAGCTCTCTTTGTAAGGCTGGTCTTCACGATCACGCATCAAGTCGCCGGGGGATTCGTAGGTGCCCGCGAACCACGATCCGATCATCACGTTCGCCGCGCCGGCCGCCAGCGCCAAGGCTACGTCCCGCGGGTGGCGCACCCCGCCGTCGGCCCACACGTGTGCGCCGAGTTGCCGTGCCGCCGAGGCGCATTCGACCACGGCGGAGAACTGGGGTCGCCCGACGCCGGTCATCATCCGGGTGGTGCACATCGCGCCTGGGCCCACACCGACCTTGACGATCGACGCCCCGGCGCTGATCAGATCGCGGGTGCCTTCGGCCGACACCACATTGCCGGCGGCCAGTGGCACACCCAGATCCAGCGACGATATCGACTTGATGGCGTGCAGCGCCTTGACCTGATGCCCATGCGCGGTGTCGACGACAACCAGGTCGACGCCCGCCTCGGTCAGTGCCTGGGCCTTAGCGACCGCATCGCCGTTGATGCCGACCGCTGCGCCGATGCGCAGCCCGCCCGCTGAGTCGATGGCCGGCGAGTAGACGCCCGCGCGGATCGCCGCGGTGCGGGTCAGCACACCGGCCAGCGTGCCGT
>NZ_JBAPPI010000764.1:0-2386 GCF_049280035.1 Mycobacterium sp.
GAATATCTGTGGGGATTCCGCACCTTCGACACAGCTAAAGGTCCTGGCTTCCCGTCGCCCCTACCGAGGTCGCTGGTCCCCTTCCCCTACAACGGGATTCCAGAGTGCCCTGGTTGTACGTTGGGCGGACGGATCGGAGGGACACAGTGATGATCCCGCGTATCCCGCGCAACAGGCTGTCAGCCGTAACCGCAGTAGTCCTAGCGGGGCTTCTCGTCGTCGGCGCGGCTGTGCTCGTCCATAATGTGTTCTTTGGCGCCAAGACCGTCACCGCGTACTTCACCACCACCACCGCGATCTATCCCGGCGACGAGGTGCGCGTCTCCGGTGTCAAAGTCGGCACGATCAAGTCCATCCAACCCGAGGGCACGCGGGCCAAGATGACCCTGCACGTCGACCATGACGTGCCGATTCCAGCGGACGCGAAAGCGGTGATCGTCGCGCAGAACCTGGTTGCTGCCCGCTACGTTCAGCTCACACCCGCCTACCGGGACAGCGGACCCGTCATGGCCGACGGCGCGACAATACCGGTCGAGCGTACTGCGGTACCGGTCGAGTGGGACGAGGTCAAAACCCAATTGATGCGGCTGGCAACGGATCTGGGGCCCAAAAGCGGCGTTTCGGACACGTCGGTAGGCCGGTTCATCGACAGCGCCGCCAACGCATTGGGAAACGGCAACGGCGAGAAACTACATCAGGCGTTGGCCCAACTGTCCGGGGTAGGCCGGATCCTGGCCGACGGCAGCGGCAACATCGTCGACATCATCAAGAATCTGCAGACCTTCATCACGGCACTGCGCGACAGCCACGTCCAACTTGTGCAGTTCAACGACCGGCTGGCCACACTCACCAGCGTGGTCAACGACAGCAAATCCGATTTGGACGCGGCGGTGACCAACCTGTCCACGGCGGTCGGCGAGGTGCAGCGGTTCATCGCGGAAACCCGTGACCAGACCAGCGAGCAGATAACGCGATTGGCCAACGTCACCCAGCCGCTCGTCGACCAGCACATGGCGCTGGAAAACCTTCTGCACCTCGCGCCGACGGCGATCGCTAACTTCATGAACGACTACAACCCCGACACCGGAACCATCAACGGCGGGTTCGGAATCGTACCCTTCGCGAATTCCACGTCGGGGGGTGCGATTATTCCGTTGCCGATTCCCGGCTGCTCGATGACGGCAGCCGTCGAGAGTGTCACCGCGGTCGAATCGGGCAAGTTGTGTGCCCTGTTTCTCGGCCCCGGATTGCGGGTGCTGAACTACAACGAGTCGCCGATCCCCATCAACCCAGTCCTGATGCCGTCGGCGAACCCGGCAAACATCATCTACGCCGAGCCGCGCCTGGCGCCCGGTGGTGAAGGCCCGAAGCCCGGACCGCCAGAGATCCCGCCCGCGGTGTCCGCGTATACCGGCCTGAACGGTGACTCGGTCGTGCCCGGGCCGGCGCCGTCGGTGCCGCTTCCGCGGATACCCGGAGCGGCGATGCCGGAGCCGCCGGCGCCGACCGTACCGATGGAATCGCCACCACCTCCGCCGCCTGGCCCGCTGCCAGCAGAACGGCCGCAGCCATGACCGCGCGGGTTGGCGTTCGACGGATGCTCGCCGTTGGTTGCTGCATGATGCTGACCGCGACGGGATGCGCCTTCCACGGCTTGAACTCACTACCGTTGCCTGGCGCGGTGGGAAGCGGCGGGGACGGAGACATATACCATGTCGAGCTCTCGAATGTCATTACGATGGAGTCGAATTCGCCGGTGATGATGGACGACGTCGTGGTCGGCAGTGTGGGCCCGATGACGCCGAAGAAGGGGGACAAGGGCTGGTACGCCGACGTCGAGATCTCGGTGAAGCGCGGTCTCGTCATCCCCGCCAACGCGGTGGCCAGCGTCGGTCAGACCAGCCTGCTGGGATCCATGCATGTGGAACTCAACCCGCCGCTTGGCCAACCTGGTATCGGCCAGCTGCAACCGGAGGCCAAATGCGCCCGGCTCGGCCTCCCGAAAACCTGCGCCACCATCCCACTGAACCGGGCGTCGACGTATCCGTCGACAGAGCAAACCCTTTCGTCGCTGTCGGTGGTCGTCAACGGCGGCGGGCTGGGGCAGTTCGGTGAGATCGTCCACAATTTCAACGCCGCCCTTTCCGGTCGGGCGGGTGCCGTCCGGGATCTGCTCACCCGCTTGGACAAGTTCGTGGGCACGCTCGACCAACAGCGCGACAACATCGTCACGTCCATCCAGGCGCTGAACCGGCTTGCCGACAGCTTCGCCGGACAGCACGACGTCATCACTGCGGCGCTGCGCCAGATCCCCCCGGCTTTGGAGGTGCTGATCAAAGAGCGGCCGCGCCTGACCAAAGCCCTGGACAAACTTCGGGTTTTCAGC
>NZ_JBAPPI010000765.1:0-2792 GCF_049280035.1 Mycobacterium sp.
GCCATCGGCGAGGCGACCACCGACCTCAACCAAGTCCTGATGGCGATCAATCCCCGCAGCGAGACCATCCGGACCGATTTCCGCGCGTTCAAGGGATTCAGCGACACCTACAGCGCGGCCGCACGCGACATCGTGACGGTACTGGACGCTGTGAGCACGACAAGCTCCACGATCACCAACAACGCCAAGCAGCTTGACGCGTTGCTGCTCGACGTCACCGGGCTTTCCCGCAGCGGGGTCAACCTGCTCGGCCCGAATAAAGACAACCTGGTGCACGGCATCAACCTGCTCCAGTCCACCACGAGCCTTCTGATGAAATACAACCCGGAACTCACCTGCTTGCTGGTCGGCGGGAAGAACGTCGTCGATTTCGGTTTCTTGGATGTTGCCGGTGGCCACAACGGCTTTTCGGTGATCCTGGATGCCGGATTGCTCCTGGGCGACGACACGTACAGATTCCCGGACAATCTGCCGATCAACGGCATCAAGGGTGGACCCGGTGGCCAGCCCGGCTGTGGATCGTTGCCCGACGTCGCTAAGAACTTTCCACAGCGCTACCTGGTCACCAACTCCGGGTGGGGCACCGGGATGGACGTGCGGCCCAACCCTGGCATCGGCTTCCCGGGCTACGTCGACTACTTCCCCGTTACCCGCGGAACACCGAGACCGCCCAGCCTCCGCCACCCGGGAGGTCCGGCTCCCGGTCCGGTCCCTGGAACGGCTGGGTACTCGGGAACGGCACCCTACGGTGCGCCCCAGTACGCCCCGGACGGAACGCCGCTCTACCCCGGCCTGCCGCCGGCGCCTCCGCCGGGCAGGCCGCGAGAACCCGGCCCGCCCCCGGCAGGGTCCGAACCGTTCGTGCCCGCAGTGCCCGGCGGGCCGCAACCGACGTGCGGAGTGATCAACCTGCAATGCGCTCCGCCGCCGCCGCTGCCGTATGCCCCAGCACCCTGACGGCCGGAAGCCATAGAGGAAGACAGAGATGCGAGAGAACTTGGTAGGCGCGCTGTGGCGCCTGGCCATCTATGCAGTCGTCTGTCTGATCGGCGCGTTTGCGTTGTTCGCCGTCTTCGCCCAGTTGCGTTTCCAGGCGGAGCGGACCTACACGGCCCAGTTCGCGAATGTGTCGGGGCTGGAGGGCGGGAACTTCGTCCGTATTGCCGGTGTTGAGGTCGGCAAGGTCAAGAAGATCACCATCCAGTCCGACTCGACGGTGCTCGTCGAGTTCACCGCGGCCGACTCGGTAGTGCTTACCGAGGGCACCAGGGCCGCCATCCGCTTCGCCGACCTCATAGGCGGCAGGTATGTGGCGCTCGAGGAGGGAGCTGGGGAAGTCAAAAGACTTCATCCGGGCGAGACCATCCCGCTGAGCCGGACCGAGCCCGCGCTGGACCTGGACGCGTTGATCGGCGGTTTCCGGCCCTTGTTTCGCGCACTCGATCCAGATCAGGTGAACAAGCTGACCGGTCAACTGATCGCCGCCTTCCAGGGACAGGGCGGGACGATCGGCTCATTTCTCAGCCAGGCCGCGGCCCTGACTAACACCCTGGCCGACCGGGATCAACTAATCGGTCAAGTCGTCATCAACCTGAATACGGTGCTCGGTTCGCTCAGCGGCCAGAGCAGCCAGTTCGCCAAGGCGGTCGACTCACTCTCTGAACTCGTGGAAGGCTTGAACGCCCGCAAGCAAGACATCAGCAACGGCGTGGCATACGCCAACGCAGCCGCCGGCTCAATCGCCGGCCTGCTGGCGCAAGCTCGCCCGCCACTGAAGAAAGTGGTGCACGAGGCGGATCGCACGGCCGGAACCATCCTGGCCGATCACGACTACTTCGACAACTTTCTCAACACCTGGCCCGACTCGACTCAAATCCTCAACAGGCAGGGCATGTACGGCGACTTCTTCAGCTTCTATTTCTGCGAAATCGTGGTGAAGGTCAACGGCAAGGGCGGCCAGCCGGTGTACGCCAAACTGGCGGGCCAGCCCACGGGGAGGTGCACGCCGCGATGAAAACCTTCTCCGAACGCAACCCGACTCGCATCGGCGCCATCGGCGTCGGCGTCATCCTTGCTTTGATGCTGCTGTCGGTGAACTACGACAAGTTGCCGTTCTTCAGCAAGGGCACGACCTACTCGGCATACTTCGCCGAAGCGGGCGGGCTGATGTCTGGCAACGCCGTGCAAGTGTCGGGCTTCCGGGTCGGCCAGGTCGCCAGCGTCGAACTGGACGGACCCCGGGTGCTGGTCAAGTTCGACGTCGCCAACAACATCCGCCTCGGTGACCGCACCGAGGCGGCAATCAAACTGAAGACTCTGCTCGGGACCAAAATTCTCGAGGTCACCCCGCGCGGAGACGGGAAGCTGACTGGTCCTATACCTCTCGACCGGACCACGCCGGCCTATCAACTGCCCGACGCGCTGGGTGACCTCACGACAACCATTAGCGGGTTGAACACCAATCAGCTGTCCAACTCGCTCGCCGTGCTGGCCGACACCTTCTCCAATACCCCGCCCGACCTGAAGGCCGCAGTACAAGGGGTGGCGCGATTTTCGCAGACACTCGACGAGCGCGACGCACAGCTGCGAAACCTGTTGAGCAACGCCAACAAAGCGACGAAGGTGCTCGCGGAACGCAGCGACGAGGTGGTCAACCTCGTCGCCAACACCAACTCGCTCTTGGTTCAGCTCAGGAGCCAAAGCTCCGCGCTAGACCAGATCGCCAATAACCTCTCCGCGCTGGCCCAGCAGCTCAAAGGCTTCATCGCCGAGAACCGCGAGACGTTGAAGCC
>NZ_JBAPPI010000766.1:0-1500 GCF_049280035.1 Mycobacterium sp.
TCCGACGGGCTGGCATACGACCACGGCTACGAGCGGGCCTACGGTGCCGCGGACGCGCGACGCGCCCTGATCGAAGCTCGCCGCCGTGGCACTGGGTGCGTATGCCTGACGATCGGTGCGGGAACCGACGTGCAATCGCTGCGCAGAGTCTTCGGTAGCACCGCGCACGCGACGATCGCGCGTCCAGACCAACTCGCTGGTGTGATCGGGCCGCTATTCCGATCCGCACTGCGCTCAGCAGAGGTTCGGCGGAAGGTTTCGTGACAAACACCCTGATGCCATGTCCCAGAACGTAGTTGGCGTACCACAACCCCGGACCTGCTTGCCGGGGCACTTGAAACAAACATCTGTTCCGGTTAGGCTGCGATCGCCGGAAGTATCAGAAGGGAAGCTATGGCCAACGAGTCCGGGCTTGATCGCCGGGACGGCGCGACCCTAGAGGCGGACATGGTACGGCCCTATTACCAGGCGGTCGGCGGCGAAGAGGCCATTTTCAAGGCGGCTTACCGCCAAGGACTGGCACTCGTCCTGAAGGGGCCGACGGGTTGCGGCAAGACCCGATTCGTCGAGGCGATGGCCCACGATCTCGGCCGACCGCTGATCACCGTCGCCTGCCATGACGACCTCACCACCGCGGACCTGGTCGGTCGCTATCTGCTGCAGGGCGACGAGACGGTATGGGTGGACGGTCCGCTGACCCGCGCGGTGCGCGAGGGAGCGATCTGCTACCTCGACGAAGTGGTCGAGGCGCGACAGGACACCACCGTGGTGTTGCATCCGCTCGCGGATTACCGACGGCAGCTGCCCATCGAGCGACTCGGTGTCACGCTGGACGCGGCGCCCGAATTTGGCCTTGTGGTGTCTTATAACCCCGGCTATCAGAGCGTGCTCAAAGACCTCAAGGATTCGACACGTCAGCGAATGGTCGCCATCGAATTCGGCTTTCCCGCAGCCGATGTCGAAGAGGCGATCGTTGCGCACGAGGCGGGCGTGGATGGGGCCACCGCAGCTGAGCTGGTGCGCTTCGGGCAGGCCATCCGCCGGCTGGAAACCGGCGGGCTGCGTGAGGTCGCATCGACCCGGGTGCTGATCGCGGCGGGCCAGCTTGTCGTGGAGGGGCTGTCCATGCGAGAGGCGGCACGGGCGGCGATCGCGGGGCCGCTCACCGACGACGTGGCTGTGGGCAGGGGCCTGGGCGAGATGATCGAGATCTATCTGGGCGGGGCGGGTGCGTCTGATGATTGACGCTGTCTACCACCGCCGCTAAGGTCTGAACAAATATTAGGTTTGCGGATCGGCGCGCGTGAGGTTGCCACCCGGGAGGTCAAATGTCCTACGAAAGCAGCGCAGAGCCGATCAAGGTCGGCTACCTGATGGACTTCACGCTGCCGCCGATGTTTCCCGAGGAGATGCTGGCCGACTTCACGCGCTGCTTTGACCTCATCTTCGAAGAGGCCGTTGAGCACGGAGTAATGGACCGGCCTGTTCAGATGATCTACC
>NZ_JBAPPI010000767.1:0-11051 GCF_049280035.1 Mycobacterium sp.
GTGGAAGACCGCGCCGTCGTAGAACGGGCCGGAGCTACCGCCGGAGGCGTTCTCGGTCGAATACTCCTTGGTGCCTTGGGCCAGGCCGACGAAGTTGGCGACGGTCTTGGGAGCGTGGTTTCCGAACAGCGCGATCTTGATGTCGCCGCGGTTGGTGTGCAGTGTGGCAGTGGCAGTCTGAATCGGGCTGGTAGTCACGGCATCACAGTCTGCCATCACCCTTACCCGCACACGCTCACCGGGCTGCCGGTAGTTACAGTCTGGAAGTATCGGAGCACGGTCTCGCGGACGCGGCCGGGAAGGGCGAGAAATGAGCGCTAAGAACCACCCCCGGCTGACCCCGCGGCAGCGGCTATCCCGCGGTCTGACATACACGGCGGTCGGGCCGGTCGACGTAACCCGCGGCATCGTCGGGCTGGGTGCTCACTCCGCGCAAGCCGGCGCGTCGAATCTGCATCGCCGTTACCGGGAGGGCCGTCTGGCCCGGGACTTGCAAACCGCGCAGGAGACCTTTGCGCAAGAACTGGCCGCCGCGCAGGAGGTGGTTAGCGGACTGCCGCAAGCGCTTCAGCAGGCCCGCCGATCCCAACGGCGTGGCAAGCGCGCGTGGGTGATTGCGGGAGTGGCCGTCGCGGTCATCGCCGGTGGCGCCGCGGCGTTCTCGATCGCCCGCCGCTCGATGCGCCGGGAGCCGTCGCCGCGGCCGTCGAGCGTCGACGTGGAGCCCCGCCTCTAGCCGCGGCCGGGTGGAGCCTTCACCGGCAACATCGCGCCCTACACGAACGCGCAGCAACAGACCCTGAAGGGTGCGGCTCCGGTGCCCTTTGAGTTCGATGCGACGTGCCCCTGACACGTTCTTGAGGTTGTCAGCGGCTATCTGTCGGTGACCGCTGCAGCAGTATCAACACGGGCACCAGGATGAGGAACGCAAAGACGATCAGCCAGGCGCCTTGGGTGAAATTGGTCACCGCGAAGATCGCCGCCACTATCGATGACAGGATCCCCGCCGTCAGGCTGATCGCCAGGTGACGGCGCCAGCCGCGTTCCCGACTTGTGAGGTGGTGTTTGGTCATGCTGTAACCGGCCATCGAAAAGACGACGAACACACTGATCGCATAGAGCGGCACCAGCGCGTTCACCGACCCCCCGGTCAGCAACAACAGCGTGGCCGACAGCAAGGCCAGCACGATGGTGCCGATGGCAACCTTTTGCCGGTCGCCCTTGGCAACGAAACCAGCCAACGCAGGAAAACCGTTGAAACTCGTATTAGCGCCGGTGAACAAAATCGCCGCGGTCGCGGCCTGGACCAAAAAGTACAGAATGTTTCCGACCAACCCGTTGCCGAAAACGGCCCTGGCAATCTGGGACAGCATCGAAGGATATTCAGCGAAAAAAGGGGTGGCGTGCGTGACGTGCGCAAGCCAGGCCACGCCAATCATGAAAAACCCCATGATGCAGGCGGTCGCGGTGAGAACCCGACGGGCGTTAAGGCCCTGCGGCTCACGAAAGACGTTGACCGTGTCGGGAATAGCTTCGATTCCGGTTAACGACGAACCACCGTTGGCGAACGCCCGCAGGACTATCAGGATCGTCGCACCCATCACCAGGCCACTGCCCTGATGGACCGGCACCGCACCCACCATGTGCGCCGGATCGTATCTGGGTAAACCTCCGAAGATTTCACGAACCAGGCCGGTCACGATCATCAGCGTGATCATGGCGACGAAAGAATAAGTGATGAATGCAGATATCCGGCCCGGCCGTCGCAATCCGAGCAGCTTGGCCAAGCACATGACGAGCACCACACCGACGGCGACTTCCAGGCTGTAGGGACCCAGCACAGGCATCGCCGACGCAACCGCCACCGTCCCGGCCGCGCACTGCACGGCCACGGTGGTCACGTTGTCGATCAACAGCGCCGCCCTGGCGACCTGTGCCACCCGCGGCCCGAAATTGTCCCGCGCAACCAGGTATGCGCCGCCTGCTCGGGCGTAGATCGTGACGACCTGTCGGTACGACGCGGCCACGAACACCAGGATCAGCAGCATGACAGCGGTGATCGGAAGCAACAACACAAACGCCGCCATCCCGGCACGCGGGAGCAGTTCGATCAGGATCTGTTCGGGACCGTAGGCGGTCGACGAGATCGCATCCGGTGAGATCGCCCCCAGCGCAACGGGATTCGGCAATCCCGCAGGTTGGGTGGGCGGCAGCGCTGCCGGTTCCGGGCGCTTCTGCGGCGGATACCACTTACGATCCGACGCTTGCCACCATCCGGGTCCCTGCGGTTCGTCAGTCATCGTGGCCTCGATTCAGCCTGCTGGATTTGTGATGATCGGCGTGGCCAGGACATGGTGCAGGTTGCGCCGGACGTCTTGGAGGATTCTTGGCAAATTCGTCCGGCGCTTGGGCACTATGCCGGCGCGGCCCAGCCCCTCGACAAGGCGATAACACCCCCGCGGCGTGCCCTCCCACTAGCTCACCGTACGCGCAGCCAGCTGCACCAACAGGCGAACCGATAAATAGCGCATGAGCTGCATGTATCCACTGTGGAGCCTAGGGTGTGTGAGTTCACGACATAGGTGACAGATGAGTCGCGTCATCGGTTACACCTGCGAAGGGCTCCGATGAGTCGCGTCATAGGTGACAGTCATGGCTCATGTCCAAACCGCGTGTGGTCGTTCTCGAAGTCACCACTGGTCACCTCACCGTGACGGCCGCAGCCCGGGCCTACGGGCTCTCGCGGCAACACATCTACCGACTCCTCAAGCGCTACCAACTCGGCGGCCTCGACGCTGTCGAGCCACGCTCCCGACGCCCCGCCAGCAACCCCCGCGCCGTACCCGATGACGTCATCGCCGCCGTGGTGCTGCTCCGCGAAAAGCTCACCACCGAAGGCCTCGACGCCGGCGCGCTCACCCTGCAAACCCACCTTGCTCACCAAGGCCTGCGCGTCCCCTCGACAGCCACCATCCGCCGCATCCTGCACCACCACGGCCTGATCACACCCCAACCACGCAAACGCCCGAAAAGCTCCTACCACCGCTTCGCCGCCGACCAACCTAACGAATGCTGGCAATCAGACTTCACCCACTGGACCCTGGCCGACGGCACCGAAGTTGAAATCCTCAACTGGCTCGACGACCACTCCCGATACCTGTTGGCCTGCACCGCCTACCCACGCGTCACCGGCCCCGACGTCGTGGCCAGCTTCACCGCCACCGCCACCACCTACGGCCTGCCCGCCTCAACCCTGACCGACAACGCGGCGGTCTACACCTCACGATTCACCCACGGCCACAACGACTTCGAACGCCTGCTGGCCACCCTGGGCATCACCCAGAAAAACGGTCACCCCAACCACCCACAAACCCAAGGCAAAATCGAGCGCTTCCACCAAACCCTCAAACGCTGGCTCGCCGCCCGACCACGACCGAGCACCCTGGCCGAACTCCAAAGCCTGCTCGACACCTTCGGCGCCATCTACAACACCCAGCGAGCCCACCGCGCCCACCCCGGCCGAACCACCCCCGAACATGCCTACCAAGCCAGACCCAAAGCCCACCCCCACGGCCAACCCAGCGCACACTTCCGCATCCGCCACGACACCGTCGACAAATTCGGCAAACTCACCCTGCGCCACGGCAGCCGACTCCACCACCTCGGCATCGGCGCCGCCCACGCCCACACCCCCGTGCTCATCCTCGTGGCCGCCCACACCGTCACCGTCATCAGCAAAACCGGCCACCACATCCTCAGCAGCCACCACATCGACCCCGCCAAAAACTACTGGCGCAACCAACAGAAAAACCCCGGCCGATGGCCGGGGAATCTGTAACCGATGACGCGACTCATGTGTAACCCATGACTCGACTCATCACAACTGTGGAGCCTAGGGGATTCGAACCCCTGACTTCTGCCTTGCAAAGGCAGCGCTCTACCAACTGAGCTAAGGCCCCGGACTCCGACCATCGGTCTGGTCGGCGGCCACGTGCCAGACCTCGACGCCGTGTCGGGACCGGATCACCACCGCCAGCACGGCGATCGCTGCCACCGGCAACACCAGTCTCACGAAACGTCTTGGCAAACACATGGTTGTGGGCCTAGGAGGACTCGAACCTCCGACCTCTTCGTTATCAGCGAAGCGCTCTAACCGCCTGAGCTATAGGCCCGTACGCGCATACGGCCGAGCGACGAGATTACCCCACCGCAGCGTCCGCACCCAAACCACTAATCCCGGTCGGCCAGCGTCACCTCGACGCCGCCGATCAGGTCGGTCGTCAGGTTGTAGATAAACGCGCCGATGGTGGCCATCGCGCTGAGCAACACGATGTTGACCAAGCCGATCAGCACAGCGCCCCCGAAGATCGTGCCGCTGGAGACCAGGTCGGCAGTGCTGCCGCTGGTGTTATTCAGCAGATCGCCAACATTGCTGTTGAGCTTGCTCCAGACGCCCATGCCGCCGAGCACCAGATAGAGGAACGCCACGGCGATCATCCAGACGAAGAACAACGCCACCGAGAGCACCAACGACACCTTCAGCGTGCTCCACGGATCGATCCGCCGGATCTGCATGCTGGCACGCACCGGGCCTTGGGCTCGCCTGGTCACCTGGATGCGCCGTTCGGTTCGCACCGGAGTCGTCGACGTGTCCGGTGCCGGGTCGGCGGCCGGTTTGCGCTGACTGGCCCGGGAGACCGGACCGGACAGGTCGGGTAGTTCGCTGGCATAGGCCTCGTCGTGCCGGGTTTCGCCGCGCACCGGCTCGGCTGGCGCGTCGAGGTCGGGCGGCGGCGTCTTGGCGCCACCCGGCGCGGCGGTACCCGAGATGAAGCGGCTCAACCGCGCATCGGCATTGGGGGCGCTGGAGGGCCGGCCGACGGGCCGCGGTTTCGGCGCATCCGCCGGCGGGCGCCGTTGTCCCTGCGAGGATCGAGCATGCGGCGGCCGCTGTGCGCCTCCCCGGTCGGCCGAGCCATTCCCGTTCGGGCCGTCGCCCGGTCCGGGATATCCCGGCTCGTTCGGTGAAGTCACCCCACGGCTCCTTACTATGCAGCCGGCCGCCGGGGCGGTCGGCGATCGCTCACGCGTCGGGTGCGGCACCCGGATCGTCGTCGGCTTCCTCAGCTTCTTCGGCATTGCGCGCGATGGCTAACAGTGTGTCGCCCTCGCCCAGGTTCATCAACCGAACACCTTTAGTCTGCCGACCGGCCTTCCGGACCTGTCGGGCCTTCGTCCGGATCACCCCACCGCCGGAGGTGATCGCGTACACCTCGCTGTCGTCGTCGACGATCAGCGCCCCTACCAGCTTCCCACGACGGGTGTCGTACTGGATCGTCAAGATGCCTTTCCCGCCGCGGCCCTGCGCGGTGTACTCCTCTATCGCCGTCCGCTTTGCATAGCCGCCAGAAGTCGCCACCAGCAAGAATGTGCCTTCCCGGACCACGTTCAGCGACAGCAGATAGTCGTCGGTGTTGAACCGCATGCCCTGGACACCCGAGGTCGCGCGGCCCATTGGCCGCAGCGCATCGTCCGTCGCAGAGAACCGGATCGACTGGCCGTTGGCCGAGACCAGCAGCAGGTCGTCCTCGGCCGAGCACAGCACCGCCCCGACCAGTTCGTCGCCATCGCGCAGGTTGACGGCCACGATCCCGCCCGACCGATTCGAGTCGAAGTCGGTCAGCTTGGTCTTTTTGACCAGCCCGTTGCGGGTGGCCAGCACCAGGTACGGGGCGTCCTCGTAGCTGCGGATCTGGATCACCTGGGCGATCCGCTCCTCGGGCTGGAACGCCAGCAGGTTTGCGACGTGCTGGCCGCGCGCCGTCCGCGAGGCTTCCGGCAGGTCGTAGGCCTTGGCCCGGTAGACCCGGCCCTGGGTGGTGAAAAACAGGATCCAGTCGTGGGTCGAGCAGACGAAGAAGTGCCGCACGATGTCGTCCTGCTTCAGCCCGGCGCCCTGTACCCCTTTCCCGCCGCGCTTCTGGCTGCGGTACAAGTCGGTTTTGGTGCGCTTGGCGTAGCCGGTTTCGGTGATGGTGACGACGACGTCTTCGCGCGTGATCAGGTCCTCGTCGCTGACATCGCCGTCGGCGGCGATGATGCGGGTGCGGCGGTCGTCGCCGTGCTTCTCGACGATCTCGGCGAGCTCGTCGTGCACGATCCGGCGCTGGCGCTCCGGCTTGGCCAAAATGTCTTCCAGGTCGGCGATCTCGGCTTCGATCCTGGCGAGGTCGTCGATGATGCGCTGGCGCTCCAACGCCGCCAGCCGCCGCAATTGCATGTCCAGGATCGCCTGCGCCTGGATCTCGTCGATGTCGAGCAGCTCGATCAGGCCGGCCCGCGCGATATCGACCGTCTCCGATGCCCGGATCAACGCGATCACCTCGTCGAGCGCATCGAGCGCCTTGACCAGGCCGCGCAGGATGTGCGCCCGTTCGTTGGCCTTGCGCAGCCGGTAGGTGGTGCGCCGGACGATGACGTCGAGTTGGTGTTCGACGTAATACCGAATCATCTGGTCCAGCCGCAGCGTGCGGGGCACGCCGTCGACGATCGACAGCATGTTGGCGCCGAAACTGGTCTGCAGCTGGGTGTGCTTGTAGAGGTTGTTCAGCACTACCTTGGCCACCGCGTCGCGTTTGAGTTCGATGACGATGCGCAGCCCGACCCGGTCGCTGCTCTGGTCTTCGATATTGGCGATCCCGGCCAGCTTGCCGTCGCGGACCTGCTCGGCAATCGAGGTGATGAAGTTGTCGTGGTTGACCTGATACGGCAACTCGGTGATCACCAGAGAGGTGCGGCCGCGCGAATCTTCCTCCACCTCAACAACTCCGCGCATCCTGATCGAGCCGCGGCCCGTCTTGTATGCGTCCGAGATGCCCTGATTCCCGACGATCAGCCCGGAAGTGGGGAAGTCGGGCCCTTTGACGCGCTCCATGACGGCAGCCAAGGTCGCCTCTTCGTCAGCGTCGACGTTTTCCAGGCACCAGAACACGGCTTCCGAGAGCTCGCGCAGGTTGTGCGGCGGGATGTTGGTGGCCATGCCTACCGCGATGCCGCCCGACCCGTTGGCCAACAGGTTGGGGAACCGGCTCGGCAGCACCGTCGGTTCCTGCACCCGGCCGTCATAGTTCGGGATGAAATCGACTGTCTCTTCGTCGATTTCGCGCAGCATCTCCATCGCCAGCGGAGTCAGCCGCGCCTCGGTGTTGTGGCTGACAAACCCATTGGCGATGAACGCGTGATCTTCGGTTTCGACGCGCAAGCTGTACACCGGTTGCACACCTGCATCGGTCACGGCCGCCACCCGTGCGTAGTAGAACCGGCCGTCCGTCAGCTCAGCGGCGATGGCACGGACATCGGGGTCGGCGATGTGCGCGAGGATCTCCGCGCCGCGGTGCCGCCAGCGTTGGATGCGGTCGACGTTGTGGCGATTAAGCCATTCGCGATCCGCCCATGAGCCACCGGCATGCTTCCGAATGAAGGCCGCGAGTCCCGGAACGTGGTCGCTATCCATGCCGGCACACGGCGGCATGTCGGCAAGGATCCCAGTCAGCTTGGCTTGCTTGGCGCCACCGAAACTGACTTGGGCTGCGAATATTTCGGCCTGGGCGCGATTGGTGATGACTACCTTGTGCTCGCCCACCGCATGCCGATACCGCTTGGAGGCGACGCCGAACTCCAGCAGCATCTGCTGCACGTCGACGGCCAAGCGCTCACTGCGCGTCGAGTACGAAATTTGAATCGCGTTACGCGGCAGGAGGGAGCATGAGCCATCGCCCTCGAACAGTGCCTGCAGAAACGCCCGCTTGACCGCCGCCGGCGCCTGCCAGAGCCACTCCGGCACCGCCTTGTCTGCGGACCGCTGGCCCACGAGCTCACCGAGTCGACTGCGCTTCAGCGCGGTCAGATTCTGAATATCCACCTCGTGCAACGTCGAACCGGAGGCAATTTGGCGGCTGTAGGTATACCGCTGTCCGCCCACCACCGCGTCATAAGCCGCGACTACCGCAGCGAAATAGTCGCGATCGACGTTATTAAAGCCCGCGCGTTTGTCTGAGACAAACCCTTCGCTGATGAACGCCCCCAGCACTAGGGCTTCCATCGTCGGCCGCCAGTCGGCCGGACCGACTTCTACCGGCGGCGTCCGCTGCAGCGCGACGTGGTCATCCGGACGGATTTCCTCGATCAGCTTCCACAACAACGTGGGCACGCCACCGACATCGACCAGGCACAGCAAAGGGTGGTTTGCGGTACCGGTGACTTGATAGCCCTCGGCGGTGCGCACGGTGTAGGTCTGATGATCGCCCGAGTGAAACAGACGATCGACCAGGACCGGGTTCCCGTGCCGATCCAGGACCTTCAACTCGACCGCGTTGTCCGAATTGGACAGTGCGCTCGGGACGACATCACCGATTCGCACCGATTGCCCAAACGGCAACCGCACCAGGGCATCACCAGTCAAGCAATATCTCATCGCGGCCGCCGGGTCGTTGCCCGGCGAGCCGAAGTTGCCCTGACCGTCGACTAGGGGATAGCGCAGCGACCACGGTTGGGCCATCCGCACCAGGGTGTCGTAGATCGAGGCGTCTCCGTGCGGGTGGTAGTTGCCCATGGTCTCGGCCACCGAGCGGGCGGACTTGGCGTGGCTGCGATCCGGGCGGAACCCGGAGTCGAACATCGCATAAAGCACCCGGCGGTGCACCGGCTTGAGGCCGTCGCGCACCTCCGGCAGCGCGCGGCCCACGATGACGCTCATCGCGTAATCGATGTAGCTGCGCTGCATCTCCTGCTGGATATCGACTGGCTCGACCCGGTCGGCGGCGTCACCGCCGGGCGGCAGCGTGGTGTCTGTCATCTAGTCCTCGTTTGAGATTCGGATAGGGGAGATGCTTGCGCCGTCAGACGTCCAAGAAGCGCACGTCTTTGGCGTTACGGGTGATAAAGCTTCGGCGGGCCTCGACGTCCTCGCCCATCAGAATCGAGAACAGTTCGTCGGCCGCAGCGGCGTCGTCGAGGGTGATCTGACGCAGCACCCGAATCGAGGGGTCCATCGTGGTTTCCCACAGTTCCTTGGCGTCCATCTCGCCCAGACCCTTGTAGCGCTGGATGCCGTCGTCGACGTTGATCTTCTTGCCGGTTTTCTTACCCGCCGCCAGCAGGCCGTCGCGCTCGCGGTCGGAGTACGCGAACTCGGGTTCGCTGCGCTGCCACTTCAGTTTGTACAGCGGCGGCTGCGCCAAAAACACGTGCCCGTTCTCGATCAGCGGGCGCATGAACCGGAACAGCAAGGTCAACAGCAGCGTCGAGATGTGCTGGCCGTCCACGTCGGCGTCGGCCATCAGCACGATCTTGTGGTAGCGCAGCCTGGTGATGTCGAACTCGTCATGGATGCCGGTGCCCAGCGCGGTGATGATCGCCTGCACTTCGGTGTTTTTCAGCACCCGGTCGATACGGGCCTTCTCGACGTTGATGATCTTACCGCGCAACGGGAGGATCGCCTGGAACATCGAGTCGCGGCCGCTCTTTGCCGAGCCGCCGGCCGAATCGCCTTCCACCACATACAGTTCCGACTTGCGCGGATCGGTGGAGCGGCAGTCGGCTAGCTTGCCCGGTAGCCCGCCCAGGTCGGTGGCGCTCTTGCGCCGCACCAACTCTCGGGCTTTGCGCGCCGCGATTCGGGCTTGCGCCGATGACACCGCCTTGTTCACCACGGTCTTGGCGTCGCTGGGGTTGGCTTCGAACCAGTGCGAGAGCTTGTCGTTGCAGGCCTTTTGCACAAATGACTTGACTTCGGTGTTGCCAAGTTTGGTCTTGGTCTGGCCCTCGAACTGCGGTTCGCTGACCTTGACCGAGATCACCGCGGCCAGACCCTCGCGGATGTCGTCGCCGGTGAGGTTGGGATCTTTGTCTTTGAGCAGCTTTTTATCTTTGGCGTACTTGTTCACCACCGACGTCAACGCGGCGCGGAAACCTTCCTCGTGGGTACCGCCCTCGTGGGTGTTGATGGTGTTGGCGAACGTATGCACCGACTCGGAATAGCCGGCGTTCCACTGCATCGCGATCTCGACCTCGTGACCGGGACCCTTGTCGGAGAAGTCGACGATGCTGCTGTGGATCGGGTTCTTGGTGCGGTTGATGTGCTTGACGAAATCGACCAGCCCGCCAGGGTAGTGGAACGTCCGGTGCTTGACCTTTTGCGGCGCAGACGATTCCGCCGCCTTCTCCTGCGCGGACTTCGGCGCCTCGGCGGTGTCGCTGACGACCTCGTCGACCACTTCTTCGGCGGCAACCCGCTTGTCGACCAAATCGATCGTCAATCCCTTGTTGAGGAAGGCCATCTCCTGGAGCCGCCGGGCCACCGTCTCGAAGTCGTACTCGGTGGTCTCGAAGATGTCCGGGTCGGCCCAGAATCGGACCGTGGTGCCGGTCTTCTTGGTCTTCTCGCCCTGCTTGAGGGTGCCGGGTACCGAGCGGTCGTAGTACTGCGACCATTCGTAGCCGTCGACCGCAATTTCCACTTCGAGCCGGGTGGACAACGCGTTGACCACCGATACGCCCACCCCGTGCAAACCGCCCGACACCGCGTAGGCGCCGTCGTCGCCGCCGAACTTGCCGCCGGCGTGCAACTGGGTCATCACGACGTCGACGGCGGGGATGCCGGTGGAATGCATCGCCACCGGGATACCACGACCATCGTCGGTGACCTGCACGCCGCCGTCCTCGAGGATGACCACGTCGACTTTGGTGGCGTAACCGGCCATCGCCTCGTCCACCGCGTTGTCGACCACCTCCCAGACAAGATGGTGCAGGCCACGCTCGCCGGTGGACCCGATATACATGCTGGGTCGTTTGCGGACTGCCTCCAACCCTTCAAGAACTTGGATATCCCCAGCGTCGTACGAGTTGCGGGCCTTCTTCTGGGCAGCCACGGTCGGAAAGCTCTCCTTGGGGTTGCGCGCGGGTAGTCCAATGACTGTGCGCTGGTTCTCCGCCAGTCTACCTATAACAGGCGGTAGCACCGATTCTGCGAGGGTGTTTCTACACAGCTATCT
>NZ_JBAPPI010000768.1:0-4935 GCF_049280035.1 Mycobacterium sp.
CCTGCTGGCGGGCTGACAACACATGCGCTTGTTGCGCTCGCAGCCGCGCCACCCGACGGCGCACCGCCTCGCGCTGCGCCATCGGTGTGCTCGGTATCGCGGCATCGGCGCGGGCCTCGTCGAGCACACTCTTGGTCAGGGCACGGGCGTTGGCGTGATCGCGGTGCGCTTGGGCCGCGGTGGCTGCCAGCGCAGCGTCAGTGCTGGCGGCCGAACGCAAGCCTGCCCGGCTATGGTCTACAGCAGACTGGTAAAGCTCTTGTCCCCCACCGGTATTCAGTCCCGCGGCTCGTTGCAGCAACCTGTCGTAGTGCGCTAGGTCTGCGTCCAGCGCAACGTCACGGGGCGTGCCGGCGAATAGTTGGTGCGCGCGGCTCAATGCCGACAGTTCGCTTCCACTCACTGCCCTTCCCCCGAACTGGTGTCCTCGTCGGCGAAAGCCCGGACGCGCGGCAGCGCTCCAGGCGGGATGACTCCCCGATTCCGGATGTCCCACATTTCCGCGGGGGTGATTCCGAGCAGTGCCGCGATGACTGGCTCCGGCAGCGATGATCGCGCGCATGCCCGGTCGAACCGGGCACTAAGGCTCATCGGCATGCGCTCCAGAAGCGCGCCGCGTGTCGTCTCCAACGCCTGCAGATGCCGCATAAGCCGTCCCGCCGAAGCTGCGTCGGCATTGACGGCCACCCGCCAGGAGTTGGCGGCGAGCATCTCAGCCTTCACACACTGACCGATCACAGAGAGAATATACGACTCGTATTCGTTTGATGTCGTCGCAGGCAGTCGCTCGATCACCGAGTTGAGCGCGTCGAGCTGAGCTTCGGCGTATCCCTCGAGTACCTCGGTGTCGGTGTGCCGGTCCACGACGATGGGACCGGTGGACCGGGCAGGTGTCGGTGCTGCCGGCGTGACCGCGGTCAGGCGCTCGAGCTCGGCCGCCGGATCCGCGGCGACCACCAGCCGAGAGTAGGTGCCCGGTGGCAGACCGAGCCCATTTTCTACCTTCTGAACTGTGCTTTTGTGTGGCTTGCGGGCGCCTCGCTCGAGGTAGCTCAGGCCCATGATGCTCACGCCGGTGGCCGAGGCGAAGTCGGCCAGCGACCAGTCGCGCGATTCGCGCAGCTCTCGGATTGCTGCACCTGCCGATTCGCGGCTCACCGCAGCGCTCCGGCCATATTCGGATAGTACACAGCCGCATACGTAGTCCTTGGTATATACGTTTCTATCACGTTTCTCTTGCCAAACGATCCGCGGTGTGTATACGCTTCTGCATACGTTTTTGGACCTGAAGGAGGCGGACTGATGGGGCACCCATGTTCGGTCAACCCGGAATTGTGGTTCGGCTACGCCGATGATGACGGTGGCGACGGTGCCGCCAAGGCACGCGCTTATGAACAGTCGGCCACCGAGGCGCGGCTGCTCTGTCTGCGACGGTGCCCACTGGCGCAACAGCGGTTGTGCGCGCGATACGCGGTCGAGAACCGCGAGGAATACGGTGTCTGGGCGGGCGTCAAACTGCCCGGCGGCCAGTACCGCAAGCGTGAGCAGTTGGCGAAGGCGCACGACATTCTGCGCCAGATCGCGACCGGCGAGATCAACTCACGGCAGCTGCCCGACAACGCCGCGCTGCTGGCGCGGCGCGAGGGTGACGCTGTTCCGGTGACCGCCGCGGTGTTTCATCTGCCCATCCGCGAGGTCGGGCCCCGATCGGCCGCCTAACCGCACTGGTCGGCCGGTACGGCGGCCTGCACGCATTCTCCCGTGCTGGACGCGCCTTTACCCGTGATGGAATAGGCAGGTGGTATTAATCCTGCGACGGCAACTCCGGGTCACACGCTGCGGCGGTTGGTCGCGCATAGCGCTGGTTTTGGCCGCAAGTTGTGCGGTTTTGTCCGGTTGCCACGACACCGTGGCGGGCCGGGCCGTGTCGCCGATCTACGATCCCGCCACCGCGGGTGGGTTGCCGGTGAACGATGTGCCCAGCGGTGTACGCCCCGGCGCGCCAGCTCCGACCCTCAAAGTCCATGGCGGACAAGAGGGGTCGATCGATAGGTTAGCGACTCTGTCGGTTCAGGACATCGAAGCGTACTGGCGGGTGAACTTTCCCCGCACTTTGTCGGGACAGTATCAGCCGGTGACGGATTTGTACTCCTATGACTCCCACGATCCGTCATCGCCAATGATCTGCGGCAATGACACCTACGAGCTCACCAATGCGTTCTTCTGCGGAAGTGACTGGCTCATTGCCTGGGATCGCGGCGCGTTTTTGCCGACGGTGCAGAGGTACTTCGGCGACATGGCTGTAATCGGGGTGCTGAGCCACGAATACGGGCATGCGATTCAACGCATGGCCCATCTGGTCAAGAGGTCGACGACCGTGCTGGTCGCCGAACAGCAGGCCGACTGCTTCGGTGGCGACTACCTGCGTTGGGTCGCCGAGGGCAAGTCACCCCGGTTCACCCTCGACACCGGGGAGGGTTTGAACAAGGTGCTGGCCGGCATCATCACCAGCCGCGATCCCGCCTCCGCGCAGGCCAACGATCCGGAAGGCCATGGCACGGCGTTAGACCGCGTCGCGGCATTCCAGATCGGCTTCACCTCGGGTGCTACCGCGTGCGCAGCCATCACCGCGGAGTCCATCCAGCAGCGCCGCGATGAGCTGCCCGAGGCGCTACAGCCCGCGCCCAGCAATCGCAAGGCCGACAAGCCGATAACCGAGACCAGCGTTCACCGGCTCGTCGACGAACTCGGCACGATCTTCGCCGCGAAGGCGCCGCCCACGTTGTCAATGCAGCCGGCCGCGTGCAGGGGAGCGGACGTGACCCAGCCGGTGTCGTATTGTCCGGCGTCGAACACCGTGTTCGTCGACCTGCCTGCCTTGCAGAAACTGGGCGAGCCCGGCGATGAGCGGCACGACTACGTGCTGCTGCAGGGTACTAACACGGCGATGTCCGCCCTGATCTCCCGCTATGCGCTGGCCGTTCAGCACGAACGTGGCCTACCGATAAAATCGGTCGCGACCGCGCTGCGCACCGCCTGTCTGACCGGCAGGGTTGAGCGCCAACTAGGCGAAACGGCTGATCCGGCAACACCTTTGACTTCACGCGACGTCGACCAGGCGGTGGCGGGTCTGCTCGGCAACGGCCTGGCGGCCAGCGACGCCGATGGGATGACGGTGCCGGCCGGGTTTAATCGAATCGCGGCCTTCCGCGTCGGTCTCACCAGTGACAACGCCGACCGGTGCTACGCGGACTTCCCCGCCTGAGGCGAAAGGGGCTCAACGTGTTTGCTTCCTGTCTGACCTCCAGGGCGTGCTGATGGGCCCGACGCGGTGGGGGAGCGACGACGACCCCGAACGGACCGAGGTGGTGCCGCAGCGTGCGGCCCGCCAGCTGCCGCCGAGAAACGTCGACCCCGACAAGACCGTCGTCATCGCTCCCTCGCATGGTGCCCCTGATGAAACGACGACCCCGGTGGCGCCGGGATACCCACCTGCGCCAAGCGGTTACCCCGTCGGCGCCTACCACCAACAATTAGGCCGGTACCCGGCCCCGTCTGCGCCGATTCCCCCCGCGCAGCGCGGTCGCGGCTGGCTGTGGGCGGTGCTCGCCATCGGCGCTGTGGCTTTGAGCGCCGTGGCTGTGCTGCTGGTCCTGCGAGTAGGCCCGATCAAATCCCTCACCGCTGACAAACTCAACATCGCCGCCGCACAGGCCGGCGTGCGGAACGTGCTCGCCGACCCGACCACCGGCTACGGCCTGACCACCGTCAAAGACGTCACCTGCAACCACGGCGTCGACCCCACGATCTTCAAAGGCGCGACGTTCACCTGCGATCTCACCATTAATGGCCACAAGGCGCAGGCCACGATCACCTTCATCGACGACGATGGAACCTACTCGGTCGGCCGACCCGAGTAGGTTCCCGGTTCCGCGCACCTACGAGCCGAACAGGCTTTGCCACCGCCTGTTTTGCTGAGATGCGTTGTGGCGCAAGCAGCCTTGAGGGCGAGACGAGGGGCAACCCTATTGAAAGCAATACCTTATTGTCACCGCCAGCAAACAACGGGCCGAAAGTACATTACTGGATGAGGAGTAAAGGCGCGCACCCACACGGATGGCCATCCAGCTCGGCTTTCTTCGAAAATCTGAGACCGCAGAGCAACAAAAAACGTGCTATAATCGGCCCGGTCGAGGTTCCATACCGCAAATAATATCTTTATGCCGGACACCTACGGTCGGCACCCACGGATGCCCTCGATTGGTCAAAGGACCAATCATGTTCTCACGCCCAGCAATATCAATCCTTCTGGCCGTCCCTAGCGCCTTGGTCGTGGCACTGGCAGCCGCCGCTCCGTTGGCACACGCCGACCCCCAATACGTGGGCATGGCCATCTATGACCCACCGGGTCCGACCTTCAAGGTCGTCCATGAGGAAAATGAATCATCGCCTACCGCGGCGATTGCCCACGCGTTAGCCAGATGCAACGCCAGTTATTATTCCAGCTGCGAGCCGGTGGGCGTGTCTACCACTTGCATTTCCGTGACCGCAGGCCCTGGCGTCGAGTGGGTGTTTGCCACCGGCCCGGACGCGTCCAGCGCGGCGGCAAATGTACGGACTAGGGCGACCGAAAACGGATGGGACGGAACCGGCGACGCCATCACCAGCTGCTCCTGGGGAGACTAGGTGAACCTGTTCAACCCGATTGTGTTGGTAAATCGCCGCAATGCTGCTCGGGTGTGGTGTCGCCCACGCTGATCCCGTCAGACTGACTGCCGACGAGACCGAGTTCGCGAAGTCCACCGCGAAACTGACCTGCCAAAACTTCGCCGCCAACCCCACGCCCGCCGGTTTCACTAGCATCGTGGCCGGCATCGTCGCGTCGGGATTCACGTCCAGCCGAGCCGGCTACATCATGGTTTATCAGATTACGAC
>NZ_JBAPPI010000769.1:0-7363 GCF_049280035.1 Mycobacterium sp.
CACCTCGATAGTCGACGAGATACCGGGGAGGCGGCCGCGAATGGGCCTGTTCGGCAAGCGAAAAACCCGCGCGACGCGTCGTGCCGAGGCCCGGGCGATCAAAGCCCGAGCCAAACTCGAGGCGAAACTGTCCGCGAAAAACGAGGCCCGCCGGTTCAAAGCCGCGCAGCGCGCCGAGTCGAAGGCGCTCAGCGACCAGCTGAAAGCGCAGCGGGACAGCGACCGGACGGCGTTGAAGTTGGCCGAAACCAAGCTCAAGGCTGCGCAGGAGGGCAAGTTGCTATCACCGACGCGGATTCGCCGGCTCCTGACGGTGTCTCGGCTGCTGGCCCCCATCGTGGTGCCGCTGGCCTACCGGATCGCCGTAGCCGCCCGCGGGCTGATCGACCAGCGGCGCGCTGACCAACTCGGGGTTCCGTTGGCCCAGATCGGTCAATTTTCCGGGCACGGTGGCCGGCTGTCGGCCCGCATCGCCGGCGCCGAGCAATCGTTGCGCTCGGTGCAGGAGAAGAAACCCAAGGACGCCGAGACCAAACAATTCGTCGCCGCCATTTCCGAACGGCTCACCGACCTGTCGGCGGCCATCACCGCTGCTGAGAATATGCCCGCCACGCGCCGCCGTACCGCCCACGCCGCGATCTCCAGACAACTCGACGAGATCGACGCCGACCTGATGGCGCGGCTGGGATTGACCTGAAGTCCGCGATGCCGCCCCTGAGAAAGGAAAGCAATCGGATGCCCTGGCACTGCAGTCTGATTTGGCGCGCTCTGATCTCGGCCGCCGCCGCCACCACGCTCTACCTCGGATCGGCCGCCGCCATCGCGCCGGCATCGGCCCACGTTCATGCCAGCAGCGACGACGCCGTGCGCGGCGGCATGGCGATAGTCTCCTTTCAGGTGCCCAATGAGTCCACGAAGGGCGCTGCCACCACCGCTCTGACGGTCAACCTGTCCAATGTCACTGCGGTACAGACCGAAACCCAGCCAGGCTGGACGGCCAAACTCGACCGCGACTCGGCGTCCGGCGCGGTCCGCTCGGTGACCTGGACAGCAGCGCCGAACGGCGGAATCCCCGTCGACCAGTTCGGGCTGTTCCGGATATCGGTGAAACTGCCCGACGCCGACACCGTCAGTTTCCCCGCGACCCAGACCTACGCCGACGGATCGGTGGTCGCCTGGGATCAGGCGGCGCAGCCCGGCGGGGCTGAGCCGAGTAATCCGGTGCCGGTGCTGACACTCGCCGAGGGGCCGACGCCCCCGCCAACCCATCATCACGCGAACCCAAGCAGTACCACCGCGCCGACCGCCGTGGCCGGATCGCAAACGCAAAAGCCAAGGGCAACAGCCGATAACACCGCCCGGGTGCTCAGCGGAGCGGCGCTACTCCTCGCTGCCCTGGGTATCGGTGTCGCACTCGTGATTCGACGAACATGAGCCGGCAAACACGCATGGCTGCGGTGAGTCTGCTTTTGGCGGCAATTGCATTCGCCGCCACCTTGACCGCTGGAGCCGCAAGTGCGCACGCCGCCCGGGTGTCGACCGACCCCGCCGACAATGCCTCCGTCAGCACCGGTCCGACCCACGTCAGTGCGGTCTTCAACGAGGAGCTGCAAACCACGTTCGCCGCGATGACAGTTGTCGGTCCGGACGGCAACCTGTGGTCTTCCGGGCAACCGCAGGTGCACGGCGCGGTTGTCAGCGTCGGCGTGCGGCCGCTGGGACCGACCGGAACCTATACGGCGAACTACCGGGTGACCTCGGCAGACGGCCATGTGGTGTCTGGATCGTGGTCGTTTCGGCTGACGACACCGGGTACCGGCACGCCCGGGCCGATGGCCGACGCCACGGATACTTCTAGCGGCGGCATCCCTATCTGGCCGTTCGTTGCCGGTGCGGTTGTGTTGGTTGGGGGCGCGGCGCTGTGGGCGGCGCGGAAGCGGCCCTGACGGCACGGTCCTTGCCCGGCTAGCCCGGATTTCACGCCTGGCATGATGGATTCGACTGCGGGTGTACGTGGTCGGTGGAGGCGAGAAAGAAACTGCAAAGGAGCAGCCGAATGGCAGACCCGCAGGATCGACCGGACAACACACCCGAACACCCGCCCGGCGCTGCACCCACACCGCCCGCCCCGCCCGCACCACCGGCCGACGTAGCGCCACCAAAACCGCCGGAGCAACCCGCGGAAATGTCAACGCCGCCGGCCGAGGCGCCGGATAAACCGGCGAAGAAGACTCCCGGCAAAAAGGCGCCCGCTAAGGCCGCGAAAGCGGCAAAAAAGGGCCAGCATGCCGCACCCAAGAAGGCAGCAGCTAAAAAGGCGGCCGCCAAGAAAGCAGCCGCTAAGCAGGCGCCCGCCAAAAAAGCCGCGCCCCCAGAAAACGCTGCCGCCAAGCCAACAATCCAACCCCCGACGCCACCACGGATCGAGACCAACGGCCAGCTTGCTGCAGCAGCGAAAGATGCAGCAGCACATGCGAAGTCGACTGTGGACGCGGCGCACAATCCAGTGTCGGGGGAAGCGGGCCCGGCGCCGGCCGGCCGGTCACCAGTACCTTTGGCGGTGGCACTCGTGGTCAGTCTGCTGGCCTTGCTGCTGGTGCGCCAGCTTCGTCGCGGGGCGAGCCGCGATGGCTAGCATGGCCCGGTGACCCTGATTTTCCGGCCCACGGCCGACCTGGTCGACGATATAGGGCCCGCCGTACGTAGTTGTGATGTTCAGTTCCGCCAGTTCGGCGGGCGGACCCAATTCGCCGGCCCGATCACCACAGTGCGTTGCTTGCAAGACAACGCACTTCTGAAGTCGGTGCTGTCCACGCCGGGCGAGGGCGGTGTGCTGGTGATCGACGGCGAAGGTTCGTTGCATACCGCCCTTGTCGGCGACGTCATCGCCGAGTTGGCCCGCTCGAACGGCTGGGCCGGGCTGGTGGTGCACGGCGCCGTTCGGGATGCTGCCGTCCTGCGCGACCTCGACCTCGGCATCAAGGCGCTCGGCACCAACCCCCGCAAGAGCGGCAAGACCGGTGCCGGTGAGCGAGACGTCACGGTCAGCTTCGGCGGGGTGACGTTCGTGCCGGGCGACATCGCCTACAGCGACGACGACGGGATCGTCGTCACTGGAAGCAATGCCGCAGCCGCTACCGGCTAAACCGCCAGGGCGGCAGGCTTTTTCGCGAACTCCAGGGCCTCGTCGTCGACCCGGCCACGCCGGATCAGCTGCAGGTCCAGCAGATAGTTCTGCTTGAGCCGCCACGGGGTTACTGAGCCCGCCTTCGGCAGGTAGTCCAACGCCCGCAATACGTACCCAGGCGTGAAGTCCATCAGCGGACGCTCGTCCACCGAGTCGCCCGGATGCTGCGGCGCCACGGTGTCGTATCCGCGCGCATCCATGTAGTTGAGCACCCGGCACACGAACTCCGATACCAGGTCGGCCTTCAGGGTCCAGGACGCGTTGGTGTAGCCGATGGTGAACGCCATGTTCGGCATGCCGGTCAGCATCATGCCCTTGTAGGCCATCAACTCGGTGAGTTCGACTGGCATCCCGTTACGCCGGATCGCGGCGCCACCGAACAGCTGCAGGTTCAAACCCGTTGCGGTGATGATGATGTCGGCTTGCAGCTCATCACCGGAGCTGAGCTTGATGCCTGTTTTGGTGAACCGGTCGATGGTGTCGGTGACGACGTCGGCCTGGTCGTGCCGAATGGTCTTGAACAGGTCACCGTTGGGCGCCAGGCACAACCGCTGGTCCCACACGTTGTAGCTCGGGCCGAAATGCTTCTCCACGTCGTAGCCCTCGGGCAGACGTCGCTTGGCCATCGTCAGCAGAGTCTTGCGCATGTAGGCGGGGAATTTCCGGGCAAGCTGGTACTGAGCCGTGCTGAAAGCGATTGCCTTCCAGCGGTTCACGACGTGCGCGGCACGGGCCGGCAGCCACCGGTTGGCCCGCTCAGCGACGGGATCGATCAAGGGCAGCGAGCCGATGTAGGTCGGCGAGCGCTGCAGCATGGTGACGTGGCCGGCGCCGGAGTTCACCAAGGCCGGAATGAGCGTCACCGCGGTCGCGCCGGATCCGATAACCACGACCTTCTTGCCCGCGTAGTCGAGGTCCTCCGGCCAGTGCTGGGGATGGATGATCGTGCCCTGGAAGTCTTCGGCGCCTTCGAACGTCGGCGAGTAGCCCTCGTCGTAGTTGTAGTAGCCGCTGCACGCGAACAAGAACGAGCAGCTGATCTGCTCCTGTCGGCCGTCGTTGTCCACCGTGACGGTCCATCGATTGTCAGCATCGGACCATTCGGCGGCCACCACATTCTGGCGGTAGCGGATGTGCTGGTCGATACCGTTCTCGGTCGCGGCCTCCTTGATGTAGGCCTTGATCGACGCGCCGTCGGCGATCGACTGGGCCGACTCCCACGGCTTGAACCGGAAGCCGAGCGTGAACATGTCCGAGTCGGACCGGATCCCCGGGTACTTGAACAGGTCCCAGGTGCCGCCGAGGTCATCCCGGCGCTCCAGGACGGCGTAGCTCTTGGATGGGCAGCGGTCCTGCAGGTGCCAAGCGGCGCTGATGCCGGAGATGCCGGCGCCCACGATGAGGACGTCGAGGTGTTCAGTCATGGCGCCACGCTATCAACACCGTGTTGAGTGCGTCAACACCCTGTCGAATTTCTCAACACCGTGTAAAGTAGCGGTCGTGGCCACCGTCAGCTCTCCCCGCAGCGCACGGGGGCGTCGCTCGGCACGCCCGTCGGGCGACGACCGTGAGCAGGCGATCCTTGCGACTGCCCAGCGGTTGCTCGAAGAGCGCTCCTTTGCCGACATCTCCGTCGACGACCTGGCCAAGGGCGCCGGCCTTTCGAGGCCCACGTTCTACTTCTATTTCAAGTCCAAAGAAGCGGTGCTGCTGTCGCTGCTCGAGCCCATGATCGCCGGTGCCGACGCGGAGTTCGACGGCGCAGCGCAACGCCTGCCAATGGATCCGCGTCGGGTGTGGCGAAATGGCATCAAAGCGTTCTTCACCGCGTTCGACTCCCATCGTGCGGTGGCCCGAGCAGGCACGGAGGCGCTGGCCACCAGCTCGGAGTTCCGCGCCGTGTGGTCGGGCTTCATGCAGAAGTGGATCGACCACACGGCGGCGATGATCACCGCCGAACGCGCGCGGGGCGCCGCACCGGAGACGATCCCGGCAGCAGACCTCGCGACGTCGCTGAACCAAATGAATGAGCGCACCATGATGGCGACCCTGTCCGCTGAACAGCCGGCGGTCATCGAGGACCGCGTCGTCGACACCCTCGCCCATATCTGGGTCAGCAGCATCTACGGACAACCTAGTTACGCCCGGTGACGATGCAGTCCGCTTCGCGGACTGAGGAGAAGCCGGGCAATTAGCCCAAGAAAGTCACCGGTTGATGCGAACATATGTTCGTGTCGGCTGAAGCCCACATCCTGCACGCGGACCTCGACTCGTTCTACGCGTCCGTCGAACAACGCGATGATCCGGCTCTGCGCGGCCGGCCGGTGATCGTCGGCGGCGGGGTGGTGCTGACGGCCAGCTATGAAGCCAAGGCCTACGGTGTGCGCACCGCGATGGGCTGCGCGCAGGCCCGGCGACTGTGCCCGCACGCCGCGGTGGTCCCGCCCAGGATGGCCGCGTATACGCGGGCCAGCGAGGCGGTGTTCGAGGTTTTCCGCGACACCACTCCCCTGGTCGAGCCGCTGTCGGTGGACGAGGCATTCCTGGACGTCGGCGGGCTGCGCCGGGTCTCCGGAACACCGGTGCAGATCGCGGACCGACTGCGCAGCGAGGTACGCCGCCGTGTCGGGCTGCCGATCACCGTCGGTATCGCCCGGACGAAATTCCTCGCCAAAGTCGCCAGCCAGGAAGCCAAACCCGATGGCCTGCTGCTGGTCCCGCCCGGCCGAGAGCTTGCCTTCTTGCATCCGCTGCCGGTGCGCCGGCTGTGGGGCGTCGGTGCGGTGACCGCCGACAAGCTGCACGCCCACGGCATCGAAACGGTCGCCGACGTGGCCGAGCTCAGCGAGTCCATGCTGGCCTCGTTGGTGGGCGGGGCGATGGGCGGCCGGCTGTATGCACTGGCCCGCAATGTCGATCCGCGGCGGGTTTCGACGGGCGGTCGCCGACGGTCGGTGGGCGCTCAGCGCGCGCTTGGCCGCGCAGGCAACACCATGTCGCGCACCGAGATCGACGCGGTGGTGATCAACCTGATCGACCGGATCGCCGGGCGGATGCGGGCGGCCGGGCGCACCGGGCGCACGGTCACATTGCGGTTGCGGTTCAACGACTTCGGCCGGGCCACCCGGTCGCACACGTTGCCGTGGGCCACTGCCTCGACGCAAACCATCCTCGCCACGGCCCGGCAACTGGTCGCAGCCGCCGCGCCGCTGACCGCCGAGCGTGGTCTGACGCTGGTCGGGTTCGCTGTTTCGGAGATCGACCGCAGCGGCGCCGAGCAGCTGATGCTGCCGCTCACCGGGGTGCAAAGGCCCGAGGAAGTCTCAGCCAGCGGAGCCGTCGACGCGGCGGTCGACCGGGTGCGTCGCCGCTACGGGACATCGGCGCTGACCCGCGGAGTCCTGGTCGGCCGCGACCCCGGCCTGGAGATGCCGCATCTACCCGACTGAAAGGGGTGTTGCGACAGCCAGTCTCACAATCCGCGGTCGCGATTCAGCCATTCGTCAGGATTCCACTGCGGATTCGTGGCACCGACCGGCGCCAGCACCAGAGCGGGATCATCAGACTGCACCAGGCAAATCAGATTATCGCCGTCAATCAATGCGGACCGCTGGTTCTCGGCATATATATCGAGCAGGGTGTGGGCGTCATCAGGAAACTTCGCAGCGAAGGCGTCAAACCCGGTGAGCACCATCGCCAGTCCGGAAGCCTCTGCCGGAAAGCCATACTCATGGTCGCGGACGTCACGCAGGCAATCATTCAGAGCGCTCCAGTTGCGCCCGTAGTGACCGGGAATCCGAACATCCGCGCCAGGTCTCGATGCATGTCGACCACACCCAGCCACCGCGACGCATTCAGCCGCACAATGTGATAGCCGCCATCACGCAATTGAGCGACATCGCGATCCAGCACGGCAGGGTTGAAATACAGGTTAACCGCCGACTCAAGAAACCGCGCACCGTGCACCAGCACACTCTATGGGCCTGCCCACCCGAGCAGCGCAAGCGCCAAACAAATTACCGGCCGGCGGGATCGCGGCGGTTTGCGATAATTTCCCAATGAAGGTCGCGTCAGCGGGTTCCACGGCGCCCGGCGCCGTAGCGTCGAGACGAGAGCCATGATGGCTGCGCCCGCCGACCGAACAATGACGATCATCGGGTGGATTGCCGCAGTCGC
>NZ_JBAPPI010000770.1:0-5651 GCF_049280035.1 Mycobacterium sp.
CGCGGCCGGCCATTTGGGTCGAGACGGTGACCGCCCCGAGCTTGCCGGCCTCGGCGATCACCCCGGCCTCCTCGGCGTCGTTCTTCGCGTTGAGCACCACCGCCGGAACACCACGACGCTGCAGCCGTTCGTGCAGCTCTTCGGATTCGGCCACGTCACGGGTGCCGACCAAGACCGGCTGCCCGGTCTCGTGCACGTCGATGATGTGGGCGATGATCGCGTCGTTTTTCGCCGCAGCGGTGATGTAGACCCGGTCGGTCTCGTCCTCGCGGATGTTCGGTGTGTTCGGCGGTATCGGGGAAACACCGAGCTTGTAGAACTGCCGCAGCTGTTCGCCGGCGGCCAGCGCGGTGCCAGTCATGCCGCACACCGTCGGATACCGGTTGATCAGCGCCTGCACCGTGATGGTGTCCAGCACTTCGCCGGTCTCGGTGGTCTCGATGCCTTCCTTGGCCTCGACCACCGCCTGCAAACCGTCGGGCCAGCGTTGCAGCTGGGCGATGCGGCCGCGGGAGGCGTTGATCAGACGCACCGCGTCGTCGCGCACGATGTAGTGCACGTCGCGGTGCAGCAAGACATGCGCGTGCAACGCGACGTTGACCTCGGTGAGCGTGGTGCCGACATGCTCTTCGGAGTACAAATCGATTCCGCCGAGCTCCTTTTCGACTTTGTGCGCCCCGGCCTCGGTCAGATGGACGTTGCGGCTATCGGAATCGGTGGCAAAGTACTCGTCGGCGGCCTCTGCGCCGACCAGCTCACCGACCAGCTGAATGATCTCCAGCCGCGGCGTCTCCCGGTGGGTGGTTCCGGCCAACACGAGCGGGACCAACGCCTCGTCGACCAGGACCGAGTCGGCCTCGTCGATGAGGGCCACGTCCGGGTTCGGCGACACCAGGTCGGCGACATCGGTGACCAGCTGGTCGCGCAGCACGTCGAAGCCGATCTCGTTGACCGAGGCGTAGGTGACATTGCACTTGTAGGCCGCGCGACGCTCGTCGGCGGTCGATTCAGCAGTGACCCAGCCGACGGTCAGGCCCAGCGCCTCCAGCAGCGGACCCATCCACTCGGCGTCGCGGTGGGCCAGGTAGTCGTTGATGGTGACGACGTGAACGTGCCGGCCGCCCAACGCGTACCCGGCGGCGGCAATCGCCCCGGCCAGCGTTTTACCTTCGCCGGTGGCCATTTCGATCACGTCGCCGGCCAGCATGCGCAGCGCGCCGAGGAGCTGCACATCGAACGGCCTTAGCCCAGTGGAGCGTTCGGCCGCTTCCCGTGCGATGGCGAGGAACTGTGGGATGTCGTCGGCTTCGGCGAGGTCGTCGAGGTCGAGCAAACCGGTGGCTTTGCGCAACTGTTCGTCGTCGAGGCCGGCGGCTTTCTCCTCGTACTCCGCTGAAGCGCTGGCTTGGGCCAGTGAACGGCCTTGATTCTTCTCCGCGCTGGCGCCGAGCAGCCGCCAGAATCGGCTACTGAGGCGGCCCGAGGGAGCGCTGGTGGTCTTCGGCACAGTTCAACGGTACGTCAGGCGTCACGCCAGATTGGATCGGCGTGGATAGGCGACAGCGGGGTCGGTGAGCACGTTGACGACGGCGGGTAAGCCGCTGCCGAAGGCACGTTTCAAGGCGGGCCGAAGCTCGGCCGGCGTTGTCACCAGCTCGCCATGTCCACCCAGCGCTCGTACCACCTCGTCATAGCGGGTCTCGGGGCGCAGTTCGGCCACCACCGAATAGCCGTACAACGCCTCCATGGGGTGCTTCTCCAAAGCCCAAATTCCGTTGTTACCGATCACTGACACGACCGGCACGTTGTGCCGCGCCAGGGTGTCCCATTCCATGCCGCTGAATCCGAAGGCGCCGTCGCCTTGCAGCAAGACGACCTGGCGGTCGGGCCGAGCCAGTTTGGCGGCCAGCGCGTAGCCCGGACCCGAACCCAAGCAACCGAACGGGCCGCTGTCGAGCCAGGCGCCAGGCACATAACTGTCGATGACCCGGCCCGCATAGGAGCCGAAATCGCCAGCGTCGACGACGATGATCGCGTCGCGGTCCAGCAGCGGCGCCAGCTCGGCGTAGACCCGCATCGGATGCAACGGGCTGCGGTCATCGGCCAGTTCGGCGTGTTCGCGATCTCGGGCCGACGTCTCGGCTGCCCGCAAATCCGCGACCCAATCCTCATGACCGGCCGTCGTCGTTTCGCTCAGTGCGGTCAGGGTCGCCGACAGGTCGCCGTAAAGACCGGCTGCGATCGGCCGTGGATGCTCACGGTCAGGTTGGACACGATCAGCCACAATCAGCTGCGTCTCCGGTCCGAACACCCCGCCAAAGCCCAGCCGGAAGTCCATCGGCACTCCCACGACGACCGCAACGTCGGCCTGTCCCAGGGCTTTTGAGCGTGCCCGGGAGAACGCCAGCGGATGATCCGCGGGCACTGTGCCGCGGGCCATGCCGTTCATCAGCACCGGTATCCGTCGCTGATCGGCCAAACGGAGCAGCGCCGCTTCTGCGTGACCCCACCACACGTTGGTGCCGGCCATGATCACCGGACGGCGCGCGGTGGCCAGCAGACCAGCCGCCCGGTCGAGTGCGTCGCCGTCAGCCAGCGGTGGCACCGGCAGGTCGGTCAGCGCACCGGGACGTCCGTCGTCGGCGGCGACGGCAAAGACGTGGTCCATCGGAAAGTCGATGAACGCAACACCCGACGGCGCGCCGACCGCGGCCCGCAGCGCCTCGTCGACCAGCCCGCAGACGGCCTCGGCCGACGGGGCCGTGGCGGCGAATCGGGTCAGCGGTGCGACGAACGGAACATGGTCAATCTCCTGCAGCGACCCCATCCCCCAACGTTGCGCCGGCGCCCGACCACCGAGAACCAGCAGCGGCGAGGAGTTCTGCTGCGCGGCGGCCATCGCGCTCATCCCGTTGGTCACGCCCGGACCCGCGGTCAGTGCGGCGACCCCCGGTTGGCGCGTCACCTTCGACCAGCCTTCGGCCGCGAAGGCGGCAGTCTGCTCGTGACGGGTGTCGATCAGCCGGATGCCCTCGCTACGACACCCGTCGTAGATGGAGAACAAGTGACCACCGGACAACGTGAAGACTGTGTGGATCCCGCTGGCTTTCAGCCGGCGGGCGACAAGCCGCCCCGCGTGAAAGGCTTCGGTGGCTGCGCCATTGGAACTCATTCCGGCAGCCTATCGGCAAGCCTCCGGTAGCTTCCCCGACAAGCTTTCCGACGGGACGTCGGGGCGTGCTGCCTCAGACTGCGAGGAGACTTCGTGACTGTTCTACAGCCGTTCAAACCATCCATCGACTGGGGGCACGCAGTGCCCGACTCAGTGTGGTGGATCGCCCGGGCATGGGTGATCAGCGCCGTTTGTGTCCTTGTCGTCTTGGTGGTGCTCAGGTTCACCACCCAGTGGGGGCGCGAATACTGGCGAATCACCGGTGGCTACTTCACTGGTCCACGGTCGGTCAGGGTGTGGCTGATGCTCGGTGTGCTGTTGCTGTCGGTTGTCACGGTGGTGCGAGTCAATGTGTTGTTCAGCTACTTCAGCAAGGACTTGTACAACGCGTTGGAGACAGCGTTCACCGGCTCTGGTGCGCAGAACGAAATGGTCAAACAATCAGGCGTGCATGGTTTTTGGACGGCGCTATGGATATTTTGCACCCTGGCCGCCATCTTCATCGCCGAGGCCATGGTCGACCTCTACCTGATGCAGCGGTTTATCATCGCGTGGCGGGCGTGGCTCACCGAACACCTCATCGCCGACTGGCTGACCGGGTACGCCTACTACCGGGCTCGATTCATCGACGACACGATCGACAACCCTGACCAGCGCATCCAGCAGGACATCGACGTATTCACTGCCGGTGCGGGCGCCACTACCAATGTGCCGACCATCGGTACAAGCCAAACCCTGCTACTCGGCGCTGTGCATTCGGTGGTGTCGGTGATTTCGTTCGCCGCGATCTTGTGGAACCTCTCGGGCACGCTGACGGTTCCGCTGCTCCATGTCGACATTCCGCGCGCGATGTTCTGGATCGTCATCGTCTATGTGCTGATGGCGAGCAGCGTCACGTTCTGGATCGGGCATCCCCTCATCAAGTTGAGCTTCGCCAATGAGAAGCTCAACGCTGCCTTTCGTTACGCGTTGGTGCGCTTACGTGACGCCGCAGAAGCCGTGGGGTTCTACCACGGTGAGGCTGCCGAGCGATCCCGATTGCGGCAGCGCTTTACGCCGATTATCGACAACTACCGCCGCTATGTGAGCCGCACCATCGGCTACACCGGTTGGAACTGGTTGGTCACCCAGACGATGGTGCCGCTGCCGTGGGTCATTCAGGCGCCGCGGCTGTTCGTCGGCAAGATCGGTTTAGGCGGCGTGGTCCAAACCGCGACCGCATTCGGCACGATTCAGGATTCACTATCGTTTTTCCGCAACCACTACAACCACTTCGCCTCATTTCGCGCTTCAATCATTCGGTTGCATGGATTGGTTGACGCCAACGCCCGCGGTCGGGAACTGCCCGTGGTGACGGTGCAGCCGAGCGAGCACGGGTCGGTTGAAATTGCTGCCGTCGAGGTGCGTGCGCCCAGTGGTGAGCAGTTGATCGACCCGCTCGAGGTGCGCCTCGCCAGCGGTGACGCGCTGGTCGTTACCGGGCGTTCGGGAGCCGGCAAGACCACGCTTTTGCGCAGTCTGGCGCAGCTGTGGCCCTACGCGTCCGGCACCCTGCGCCGGCCCGACGGCGCGCACGCCACAATGTTCTTGTCGCAGTTGCCATATGTGCCGCTCGGTGACCTGCGTGGCGTGGTCTGCTACCCGAATTCGTCAGCCGACATCTCCGACGTCGCCGTGCGAGAGGCGCTGACCAAGGTGGCGCTCGCCCCGCTGGCTACCCGGCTCGATGAAGAGCGCGATTGGGCCAAGGTGCTGTCCCCTGGCGAGCAACAGCGCGTCGCTTTTGCCCGTGTCCTGCTTGCCAAGCCGCAGGCGGTATTTCTCGATGAGGCCACTTCGGCGCTTGACGAGGGTTTGGAATTCGCGCTTTACCAGCTACTGCGCACCGAATTGCCGGAGTGTGTCGTGGTCAGCGTCAGCCATCGGCCCACGGTTGAACAGCACCACGATCATTTGCTCGAGCTGCTCGGCGAGGGCAGGTGGGAATTGCGCCGGATCGAGCGGGAGCCGGCCAACGTTTGATCGTGCCCAACGCCAACTTTTGCGCGTGGGCATCGATTTCGACGGAATGATCTTGCCGCACCAGCCCACACAGCGTGCTGCCGCGGTGCCCGGGTAGCTTCGCGGGAAGGTCTTGTCAGTCAGCTGTCCGATCGACGCCTGGCACTGCAGGTAGGAATCTGAAGGAGCAGCCGCACCGTGGAGTTGTTCAAACCGTCCATCGACTGGGGTCACGCGCTCGCCGATTCACTATCCTGGATCGCCTTGACGTGGGTAATCAGCGCGGTGTGCGTGATCATCGTGCTGGCGCTACTGCGACTGCTCACCCCTTGGGGTCGCCAGTTTTGGCGGATCACCGGCGCCTATTTCACCGGTCGACGCAGCGTCGGGGTCTGGCTGATGCTCGGGGTGCTGCTGCTATCGGTCGTCGTCACGGTTCGCCTCACTGTGCTGTTCAGTTATCAAACCAATGACCTGA
>NZ_JBAPPI010000771.1:0-3470 GCF_049280035.1 Mycobacterium sp.
CACCCGGCGGTGATCACCACCGCGGGCGGCAGGCCGGTCAGCCGGGCCCGCAGCGGCGAGGCGTAGGGATGACTGCGGTCCGCGAGTGCCGGAACGTATTGATCCCAGTACCAGGACATCGCTGCAGCGGTGTTGTAGTACCCCACACCGAAGCGTTGGTATGACGGCGTGCCGAAGTCCGCGGTGATCACCGGATATATCAGCAGCTGGCCCGCGATTGCGGGCCAGTCGCGGTCGCGGGCCATCAGGGCGGTCACCGCGGCCAAGTTGCCGCCGGCGCTGTCACCGGCAACCAGCAGCCGGCCGGGGTCGACGCCGAGCGCTCCGGCCTGTTGCGTCGCCCAGTCCGCGACGGCGTAGACATCCTCGGCTGCTGCCGGCCATGGTGATTCGGGTGCCAGCCGGTAGTCGATAGACACGACCACCGCGCCGATACCGTTCGTCATCGCGCGGCACAGTTCGTCGTGGGAATTCAGATCGCAAAACACGAACCCGCCGCCATGCGCGAAGACGACGACGGGCACGGGACCGGACGTCGCAGAAGATACAGTCGGCCAGTAGATGCGCACGGCAATGTCGCCCGCCGGGGAGGGCACGGCCCGGTCTGCAACGGCACCGACCGGCGCGGGACGCGGCGGCGGCACCGCACGCTCGCGGATCACGGCCCGCAGTTGCGGCCCAGTCATCGTCTCGACACGCGGGAAGTAAGAGTTGAGCGCCGGTAGGAGCTTGGCGATCTCGGCGTCGAGGCTCACGCGTACTGCAAGGTCCGGACCGGTGTCGGGTGCAGCGGTCGGGGCTGCTGAAGGATCGGCTGTACCCGGATTGTGTCGCCGTCGTCGAAGTTGCGCCAGATGCTCAAGGCCGTCGTGCGCACCGGTCCGGCCAAACGGTGGTCGAAGGCCATCCGCTCCAACGGACCGCACACCGATACCGCGGCGATGGGCTCGGCGGCCTGACCGACGTCACCGATCGGCGCAGCGACACAACCGAATCCAGCCACCGACTCCCCTCGTTCGTAGGCGAACCCGCGGGCTCGGATCGCCTTCAGGTCCTCGGTCAGCTGACGGCGAGTAGAAATCGAGTACTTGGTCTTGCGGGTCAACAGGTCGACGTCGAAGGCGTCCAGCCGACTCGGCTCCGAGAACGCGAGCAGGGCCTTACCGACCGCGGTGCAATGCGCGGGCTGCCGGCCGCCGACGCGGGAGGGCACCGCAGCGCCGAATCCGCCGGCGATCTTCTCCAGGTAGACCACATCCGCGCCGTCGAGGACGGCCAGATGCACAACCAAGCCGGTAGCCCGATGCAACTCGTGCAGAAACGGTTGCGCAGCCCGGTGTAGCCGATCCTGGTGCACCGCAAGCGATCCCAGTTCGACCAGCCGCATGCCCAGCTCGTAGTCGCGGCCCTGGCGACGCAGCCAGCGCAGGTGCACCAGCCGCTCGAGCAGGCGATGCGCCGACGAACGCGGCAAGCCGGTGCGGCGCACGACCTGAGCCAGGGATAACCGGCCCGGCCCGTCAAAGGCATCGAGAACCAGCGACACGCGATCGATGACGGCGCTCGGGGTACAGGCTTCGGCCTGGGCTGTCATGGTTCCTCCCTGCGCCGATATTCCGATTAGGTATATGCCTATTCATACCATAGTGTGGCGCCGCTCACAACCATGCCGGAACAGCCACAAAAGCCCTCATTTCCACCGGAAATGTGGGCTTTTGGTCTTGCCGCGAGGCTAAGCGGTGGCGGCGCTCCGCCCGGCACGGCGGCCGTAGAAGCTGCCGTCACCCAGCGAGATGCCGCTGGCATACCCCCACGCGGCGAGTCCGGCAGTGGCACGTCCGGCCGCAAACAGGCCCGGGATCGGGTCGCCGCTGACATGTAGCACCTCGGCGGCCAGCGTCGTGTGTAGACCGCCGAGCGTGAAGCCGCCGGTGCTGCCGCGCAGGTCAATAGCGCCCACCGGCGTGCCGATCGGGCGCAGCCACTCCGGTTTCTTGTGCAGCAGCGGATCTTCACCCCGCGCGGCACCGTCGTTGTAGGCCGCCACGGTCGGCTGCAGCGAGCCGGCCGGCAGACCGATCTCGGTTTCCAGTTCGGCCACACTCTCGCAGACCCAGGTCGGCGGTCGCAGCAGGAAGGGGGTCGCCGACCGCGCAGCCATCGCCTGCTCATGCGCCTCGGCGTCGAGCACCAGGAACGCCGTGTCGTCCTGCTGGTAAAGCGTCAGTTGCCCGATACGCCCCGGATAGGTGTCCTCGGCCACGTAGCGCTGTCCCCGGCCGTTGACCAAGATGCCACGCACCACCAACTGCGGGTCGACCAAGAACGCCACTTCGGTAGCGTCCATGTGGGCCAGGTCGGCGCCGAGTGCCTGCGCCAGCTGAATCGCGATTCCGTCATGCTCTTCGATCGCGGCAGCCGGCCGACCGGCGATCCGCGGGGCAAACCGCGCCACCATCGACTCGTTGTAGGCGAAGCTGCCAGTGGCTAGCACCACCCCGCGCCGCGCCCGCACGGCGAGCTCTGTTCCGTACTGGCGGGCGATGATCCCGACCACTCGCCCGTCGCTCTCAACGACCAGCCGCTGCACCCGGGTATCCACGATGCTGTGGACACCAAGGGCGGTCGCGGTTTCCACCAGCGGCTTCATCAGCATGTAGCCGCCGCCCTTTTCTCCGGTCCGCTTGTCCTGCATCTGCGGCACATGCCCACGCGGCGCCGGCGTGGCAATCTCGTTGTACGGGAATGCATTCTCACCACCGGTGTACATCAGCCCGTCGTCGTCGGGCGGTTCCCAGCCCGGCTCACCCCAGAAGCTGGGTTTGAACGGCACCCCGCATCCGACCAGCCAGTCGAAATGCTCGAGGCTGCCGGCACAGTAATCGGCGATCCGGTGTTCGTCGGCACCCGGACCCATCGCCGCGCAAAGATAGGTGTGCATATTGTCGACGGAATCTTCGAAACCGCAAGCTTTTTGGATCGGCGTGCCGCCACCGAGATAGATGAATCCACCGGCCAGCGCCGCGGCCCCACCCCAGCCGCCGGCGCGCTCCAGCACCACCACCTCGGCGCCCGCCCGTGCGGCCTCGATCGCCGCCGCCGCACCGGCAATGCCGTAGCCGGCGATCACCACATCGGCCTGGAGATCCCAGTTTGCGATATCGCGGGCACTGACGGGCACGACGGGCGCGACCGTCGCGGTCACATCGCCGCCAGCGGCTGGCTGCCGGACCAGTCGTGACCCCAGTAACTGTCGGAGGTGATCTCCTCAGCCGTGTAGTACGTTTCGTCGACTTTCATGCCGTCGGTGCCGAATTCGATGTCCCAGCCGCCGGGCGCTCGGACGTAGAACGAGATCATCTTGTCGTTGGTGTGCCGACCGAGCGTCGAGGATAACGGAAAACCCTTCTGCGCAACGCGATCCAGTGCTCGGCCGACGGCGTCCAGGGAGTCGACCTCGACCATGATGT
>NZ_JBAPPI010000772.1:0-1892 GCF_049280035.1 Mycobacterium sp.
GGTGAGAGCCACAGCAAATACCGTAACGCCTTGTATTACAACGGGGGCGCGTCTTGCCGCGGCCGCCAATCCGCAAGTTTTGTCGGATGCGCGGTCTTCACAGCACCGTTGCCCGTGGCGTGCGACATAGGAATGCCGCCACGAATCTCCTCAGCCAGTGCGGTGATCTCTTCTGGGTCGATGAACCGGTAGCGGGTCAGCAGCTCGGCGCGGTTGATGCCGAGATTGGCCGCCGCGACGCGCAGGTTGTCCGCAGTGATCAGGGTTCCCTTGTCCAGCTGGTCGTAGTATGTGGACCGCGGCAGTTCCATCGCCGTCCAGATCTCTTCTCTGCTGAGGGAACGCCCTGCCAGGTAGGAGAGCACCGTGGCGAGCTCTTTGCCGCTGTCGTCGGGATACACAGGAAACAAGATAATCCAGATTGTCGGCATTCTGATCCAAAACACCTGAAATGCCTGGTGTATTAACCCGACTGAAACCCGGAGTATCCGAAGCCGCGGATCCCAGATCCAAGTTATTGGACTTTGCTATTAGGCCCGCGTTGAATTCCACGGACCTCGATGCAATGCTTCGCCGCAGTGCCCAACGCCTGTTGGATCGGCTCCGCCCTGGTTGTGTGCCAACGGTGCCGCAGTGACAGGATGGTTTCAGTAATCCGATTGGGTGCAGCTTCCGGAACACCGCGCTGTGGTAAGCCAGAGTTCGACTCGCGCCCACCGACCGATCGAGGAGTCGACAGCGATGGCCTTCTCAGTGCAGATGCCGGCACTCGGTGAGAGCGTGACTGAGGGAACCGTAACTCGCTGGCTCAAGCAAGAAGGCGACACCGTCGAACTCGACGAACCCTTGCTGGAAGTGTCCACCGACAAGGTCGACACCGAGATTCCGTCGCCGGCGGCGGGAGTGTTGACCAAGATCGTTGCCCACGAGGACGACACCGTCGAGATCGGCGGCGAGCTGGCCGTCATCGGCGACGCGGCCGGGAGCGCAGCGGAAAGCACTGCAGGTGGCGGCGCCGAGCAGCCCGCCGCCGAGGCGGCACCTGAACCGCAAGCAGCGCCTGAACCGGAGCCTTCGCCGGAACCGCAACCGCAAGCCGAATCACAGCCCGCGACTGCGCCGGCAACCGGCGAACACGACGCGACCGGCTCCTCCCAGCCGGTGCTGATGCCCGAACTAGGCGAATCGGTCACCGAGGGCACGGTGACCCGCTGGCTGAAGAAGGTCGGCGACCCGGTGGAGGTGGACGAGCCGCTGGTCGAAGTGTCCACCGACAAGGTGGACACCGAGATCCCGTCCCCGGTGGCGGGCACGCTGATCAGCATCACCGCCGAGGAGGATGTCACCGTCTCGGTTGGCGGCGAGCTGGCCAGGATCGGCACCGGCGCCACCACAGCCGCAACCAAGCCCGCACCCGAGCCACAAGCCCCACCGGCGCCCCAACCCGAGGCGAAGCCCGCACCGCAACCCGAGCCCGAAGCGAAGCCCGCGCCGCAGCCCCAACCCGAACCGGAGCCCGCAGCCCAACCCCGGGCCGACTCCGCGCCGACGCCTGGCGCGGCAAGCTCTCCGTACGTCACGCCGTTGGTCCGAAAGCTGGCCGCCGAGAACAAGATTGATCTCACCCAGGTGAATGGAACCGGGGTCGGTGGCCGGATCCGCAAACAGGATGTGCTGTCGGCCGCGCAGCAGAGGGAAGAAGCCAAACAAGCTCCGGCAGCTGCGCCGGCGGCCGCTGCGGCCCCGTCCGCCCCGAAACCGAGCGTCCCCACCCCGGCGCCCGCGCTGGCACATCTGCGGGGAACCACCCAGAAGGCCAGCAGGATCCGCCAGATCACCGCGAAGAAGACCCGGGAATCGCTGCAGGCCACTGCACAGCTCACCCAGATCCA
>NZ_JBAPPI010000773.1:0-2401 GCF_049280035.1 Mycobacterium sp.
GATCACGGCCCCGATCGCAGAGAAGCTCAATCTTGTCACAAAAGTGGCTGCCGACGACGCTGTGCTGGATGAAGCGCTCGCGATCGGGGAGCGACTGGCTGCGCTGCCGCCACAGGCGCTGCGGGCCAGCAAGGTTGCGATGAACATGCATCTGTCGAGGGCGGCCCAAGGAGTGCTGGAATACGCGCTGGCTGAGGAGTACACCTCGTTCTCGACCCCGGAGTTCAAGGAGCGGGTGGCCGCGTTCCGGGCGCGCTCGAAGAAGTAGGAGACTCAACGGCGGCAAGGAGTTTCTCCAACGCGGCGCGTTCGCCGGCGGTCCAGGGACGGGTAGCGGAGCGATCCTCCCGCAGGACGACCTGCACGGTACGGACCGTCGCACACCGGTGAGTTGCGGTGGCGATGACGTTGATCGTCGTGAACGACGTGGCGCCGATCGCCTCGACGGCGGAGGAGACCTCGACAACATCGGTTTGCACGACTGGGTGGTGGTAGTCAATTGCGTTGTGGACGACGACAATCGAGCCCCACGCATCGGGAAGGGCGACGGACAGGAAGCGGTTCCGGGCCTCTTCCGCGTAGACCAGGAAGACGGTGTTGTTCACATGCCCCACTGGGTCGAGGTCGGTCCACCGCGGCTCGATGCGAAGCAACGTCGTCATGGACTCCTCCATACCAACCACTTTGTTTCGCCGTGGACCAGTCAGCGGTAGGCGGTTACCCGCGCGGTGATCGCCACCTTGCCGTCGTCGCCGATGGCCTGCGCATCGCCGACTGCGGTGTTGCGCCCCACCCGCAAGGGCGTGCCCTCGTAGCGGGAGGCAGTGCCGGCGAAAAACGGACGCAGAAAGTTCACGCGCACTGACGCGGTCTGCAGCAGACCGTCGGCACGGTCCCGGTTCACGGCGGCTGAGGCCGCGAGTTCCAGGCCGGCCGCGGCGACGCCGCCGTGCAGGATGTCGATGTCGTTGTTCAGATTGCCGTCGACACGCTGCGCCAGCACCGGAGCGGCACCACTGTCCGCAATGTGCGCCGCCATCAGGTCGGCGAACGTGGTCTCGGCCGATCGTCGTAGCGTCTCCGGCCGTTGTTGGGGGACAACGTCATCGGTGTCGATGAAGAACGACCGCACCCTGCCGCCGCCGATCACCATTCCGCGGTAGCTCAGCGTGCAGATCCCCAGCGACGTCGCGCCCAGCGGACCAAGTGCGTGCGCGGTGGCCAACACGGGACCGTCGAGGTCCCCGATGCCGTCGAGGCTGAGGTCCATCGACAGCTCGCTCGACACCGTCCACTGGCCGGGCCGCCGCCGATAGTGGTTGACGATGCCAGCCGCCGCGTCGACCAGAATGGCCAACGGTCCGACCGTCGGGGCGCCGGTGAAGGGATTGCGAAACCTCTCCATCGGCATGCTCAGCGCCGCAATGGCTTCGGCCGGGCGCGACTCGACGTAAGAGATGCAGAACCGGACCTGTATCGAATCGGGCGTTTCGAGATCGTGCTCGTTGGTTCGCTTGTCGACTTCGGTCACTCGAGAAGGTCAACGACAGTTGACAATTCGGAGCCGGTCAGGACGAACTCCTCCGCCTTCTGAAGGTGCCTCGTCCAGAGCTGGCCGGCCTTCTCGGCTTCGCCGTCCTTGATCAGGTCCAGCACCATCCGGTGGGTCTTCGCTGAGCGGCGGACTGCCTGCTCGGCGCGCGTACCTTTGGTGGGCTGAAGCGAGCGGTTGGCCTTCTCGATGATGTGATGCAGCATGTCGCTGACGATCTGTAGGGTGCTGTTGCCCGACAACCGCGCGATTGCGGCGTGAAAGTCGGTGAGTTGATCGACGGCTTCGCTGCCGGGGTTCAGCTGCGACTCACGTTCGACGATCTGCTCGAGTTCGGCAATGACCTTGGGGCTGTGGTCCTTGGCCAACTGTTCGACCATCGGAACCTCAAGGGTCACCCGCGCGTCGTAGACGTCCTTAACCGTGACGCCCTCGTACTCCAAGATCAAGCCCGCGTAGCGGGCCAGCGTCTCACGACGTGGACGGGTGACGCGCGCTCCGCCGCGTACCCCGCGTTGCACCTGGATCAGGGATTCGGACTCGAGCACCCGGAACGCTTCCCGCAGCGTCGGTCGTGACACCCCGAAACGCTCCATCAGCTCGGACTCAGGTGGCAGCATGGTGCCTTCGGTGATCTCGCCGCGGATGAACATCCGCCGCAGCACCGTAGCCACCCGATCGGCCATCTTCGGTTCCCGAAGACTGGTGACCTCCATTGCAACCTCCACCGCTATGCGAATATGCGAATTAACTAACCATTTAGCAGGTTAGCCGAATTAGTGGGTCGAGCCGGGGATTGGCGACCGCCAGAGTTAGCAACGTCACCCTTAATACCCCATCGATCGGCCC
>NZ_JBAPPI010000774.1:0-6423 GCF_049280035.1 Mycobacterium sp.
GCGTTGTTCGATGCGCGTTTTCAGAAGTTGGGACTGCATCCGGGCGGCGGGGCGACCTGGATGCTGCAGCGCGGGGTCGGACCGCAAGTCGCCCGCGCGGCCTTGCTGTTCGGTATGCGCTTCGACGCCGAATCCGCTGTGCGGCATGGGCTGGCGCTCAGCGTTGCCGACGACCCGGTCGCTGCGGCGTTGGAACTGGCGGCCGGGCCCGCGGCCGCCCCCCGCGAAGTCGTGCTCGCCACGAAGGCCACCATGCGTGCCACCGCCAGCCCCGGATCGGTCGATGCCGAACAGCACGAGCTCGCCAAGGACACCGAACTCGGGCCGCAGGCCACATCGATCAGGTCACCGGAGTTCGCCGCCCGACTGGCCGCGGCGCAACGCAAGTAAGCGCGACCGCTACAGATCAAACAGCGCCGGACTGCTACGAGCCAGACTCACCGGCAAGCTGCACGATCCGCTCGGCTCGCCGCAACACTGGCGCATCTACCATTTTGCCCTCAAATGTGAAGACACCGCGTTCGTCGGCGGCCGCGACCAGAACGTTTCGCGCCCACTGCACCTCGTCGGCGGACGGCGCATAACCGGCCCGTATCACGGGTAGCTGGCTGGGATGGATAGCAACCTTCGCATCGAAGCCCACCGCGACCGCGTCATCGACTTCGGCGCGTAGCCCGTCGAGATCTTTGATGTCGAGGTAGACCGAATCCAGAGCCAGCCGACCATGCGCCTTGGCAGCCAACAGGGATTGCGCGCGGACGTGCCGGGCGACCTCACGGTACGCCCCGTCCGGATAGCGGTTCGCAGTGCCGCCGAGCGCCGCGAACAAATCCTCAGCGCCCCACATCACCGCGACGGCGTTGTCCACGGATACCGTCTCGGTGACGGCGAGGGCGCCCATCGGGGATTCGACCAGGACAATGACGTGCAGCGGTGCTAACTCTCTAACCTGTTTTGGCGCTTCGCATTTGGGTAACATCACGGTGTCATAGCCGGTGCGTTTGAGGGTCTCCAGGTCGAGTTGCTGGTCGGGGGTGCCGAACTGGTTGACGCGCACCACGGTGCGGGCCGGGTCGAGTTGGACGTCGACGAGCGCTTTCCGCGCAGCAGGCCGATCGGCGGCGGCGCATCCGTCCTCGAGGTCGAGGATCACGATATCCGCTGCGGCCGCAGCCTTTTGGAAACGCTCAGGACGATCAGCCGGGCAGAAAAGCCATGCCGGCCCGGGATTCTGCAGGCCCATCAGGCCCCCCCGTCAGCGGCCTCCGGTGGCCGCATCCGCACCAGGGTCTTGCGGCTCGCGGTGGCGACAACGTCACCGTGCTGATTTCGACCGGTATGCGCAAACGTCACGATGCCTTCCCCCGGACGGCTCTTGGATGCTCGCTTGTCGGTGATCACGGTCTCGGCATAAAGCGTGTCGCCATGGAACAGCGGCTTGGGGAACGCGATCTCGGAGAAGCCCAGGTTGCCGACGATGGTGCCTTGGGTCAGCTGGGCGACCGACAATCCGACCAGGGTCGAAAGGGTGAACATCGAGTTCACCAATCGCTGATTGAATGGCGGCAGCGCATCGGAGAACGCGGCATCCAGGTGCAGCGCTTGGGTGTTCATGGTCAAAGTCGTGAACAACACATTGTCGGCTTCAGTAATCGTTCGCCCCGGGCGATGCAGGTACCGCACGCCGGTCTCGAATTCTTCGAACCACAACCCGCGCTGGATGATCGTCTTGGCAGGATGCTCGCCGTTCTCTGAAGTCACAGACCTATCTCTCTCGCGATCAGCATCAACTGCACTTCGCTGGTGCCCTCACCGATTTCCAGGATTTTGCTGTCCCGGTAGTGGCGGGCGACGGTGAATTCGTTCATAAACCCGTAGCCGCCGTGGATTTGGGTGGCGTCACGCGCGTTGTCCATCGCCGCCTCACTGGCCACCAGCTTGGCGATTGCCGCCTGCTTTTTGAACGGCTTACCGGCCAGCATCAGCGCCGCGGCGTCGTAATAGGCGGTGCGGGCGGTGTGGGCGCGAGCCTCCATCCGCGCGATCATGAATGCGATGGACTGATTTCGCCCGATCGGTTGACCGAAGGCTTCGCGTTCCTTGGCGTATTTGACACTCTCGTCGACGCAACCCTGCGCGGCCCCGGTGGACAACGCGGCGATCGCGATACGGCCCTCATCGAGAATGCGCAAGAAGTTGGCATAGCCGCGACCTCGTTCGCCGAGCAGGTTCTCTTGGGGCACGCGCACGTCGTCGAAGCTCAGCGGATGGGTGTCGGAGGCGTTCCAGCCGACCTTGTTGTAGGCCGGCTCCACGGTGAACCCCGGCGTGGGTACCGGCACCAGGATCGATGAAATCTGCTTTTTGCCGTCCTGCTCGCCGGTCACCGCGGTGACCGTCACCAGCTTGGTGATGTCGGTGCCGGAGTTGGTGATGAACTGCTTTGAACCGTTGATCACCCAATGGCCGTCGTCGAGATGCGCGTTGGTCTTGGTTGCGCCGGCATCGGTGCCGCCGCCGGGCTCAGTCAGCCCGAACGCGCCTAAGGCGCGGCCACTTGCCAACTGCGGCACCCATTCCTGCTTCTGCGCGTCGGTGCCGAACCGGTACACCGGCATGGCGCCCAGCGACACACCGGCTTCCAAGGTGATGGCGACACTTTGGTCTACCTTGCCAAGTTCCTCCAGGGCCAGGCATAGGGCGAAGTAGTCGCCGCCCATTCCGCCGAACTCTTCGGGAAAGGGAAGGCCGAATAGGCCCATCTCAGCCATCCCGGCGACCACCTCGTATGGGAACGAGTGCTCGGCGTCGTGCTGCGCGGCCACCGGCGCGACGACGCTCTGGGCGAAGTCACGGACCGTCTTGGCCAGTTGTTGGTACTCGTCAGGGAGCGTCGCGGTGGACAAGAATTCGGTCATGACGCGCCATCCTCTGCTTTTGATGCTTCTGGTATTTCCTTGGTGTTCACGGTAATCCGGGCCAGCGGCTGGCCGACCTTGACCTGGTCGCCAGCGGCGACGAGAAGTTCAACCACACCGTCGACGGGTGCCGCCAGCGCGTGCTCCATCTTCATCGCCTCGACGGTGACCACAACGGTGCCCGCCGCTACGTCGGCCCCGTCCGCTATGCCCACTGCGACGACCGTCCCGGGCATCGGGCTGGTCAATTCAGCGTCGCCGCTCTGCTCGTCGTCCGGGCGCACCGGCGCCTCGTGAACCTCCTCGAGCACCGCGGTGGCGCCGGCGCCGGCCAACCAGATCTTGCTGCCAGCCGTGGAGACGGTGTAGTCGCTGCGCAGCCGGTCCAATGTCACCGTGAGGCGATCACCCCTCAGAGCGGCTTGCAGCGAACGAGATTCGCCATCCTCGATGCGGACATTGGCAGATCCCGGGGTACCGGTGATGTGGACGTGGTCGGTGCGGTCGCAGGCCCGCAGCCGGATGCTTACCGGCGCGTTGGCCCCGACGCGCCACCCGGATGGCACCTCCCAGAGGTCGGCGCCCGGCGCGGGAAAGAGCCGCAACCAATGGAATGCCGCCGCGGCGATGAAGTGTTCGTCGGTCGGCGGCGCCGCGACGAAATCGCCGGCCCGTCGGTCCAACAGCCCGGTGTCGAGCCGACCGGCGGTGACGTCGGGATCGGCCAACAGGAACCGGGCGAACTCGACATTGGTGACGACGCCGAGCACCGCGGTGTCCGCCAGGGCCTGATCGAGGGTGCGCAACGCGGACGCCCGATCCGCGCCATGCGCGACCACCTTCGCCAGCATCGGGTCGTAGTCGCTGCCGACGACCATCCCCGCGGACAGGCCCGAATCGACCCGCACTCCTGCCGCGTCCGGTTCCACCAACGCCAGCACATCGCCGCCGGTGGGCAGAAAGCCGTGCGCAGGGTCCTCGGCGTAGACCCGCGCTTCAATCGCGTGCCCCTGCAAGACAATATCCGTTTGACTTATGGTCAGCTTCTCCCCCGCGGCGATCCGGACTTGCCATTCGACCAGATCCCAGCCTGTCACCATCTCGGTGACCGGATGCTCGACCTGTAGCCGGGTGTTCATCTCCATGAAGAAGAACTCGTCGGGCCGGTCAGCCGAGACGATGAACTCCACCGTGCCGGCCCCGGTGTAATCCACGCTGCGGGCGGTATCACACGCGGCTGCGCCGATTCGGGCCCGCGTTGCAGCGTCCAGTAGCGGCGACGGCGCCTCTTCGATGACCTTCTGGTGCCGCCGCTGCAGGCTGCACTCCCGTTCGCCCAGATGCACCACATTGCCGTACGCGTCGGCTAGCACCTGAACTTCGATATGTCTGGGGCGCAACACGAATCGCTCGAGGAACAGCGTATCGTCTCCGAACGCAGCCGCCGATTCCCTGCGGGCACTGACCAGCGCGGCGGGCAGGTCAGCCGGCTGCTCGACCATCCGCATGCCCTTGCCGCCGCCACCGGCGGACGGTTTAACCAGAACCGGGTAGCCGATCTGCTCGGCGGCCGCGATCAGTTCGTCGTCGGTGAGTCCCGGCCGCGCGATACCGGGAACCACCGGTACGCCGAACGCGGATACGGTGCCCTTGGCGGCGATCTTGTCGCCCATCGTTTGAATCGCCCCCACCGGCGGACCGATGAATGTCAGTCCCGCCGATGCCAGCGCCGCCGCGAAATCAGCGTTCTCCGAGAGGAATCCGTAGCCCGGGTGTACGGCCTGAGCACCGGTGCGCACAGCCGCGTCGACGACCGCGGGAATGTTGAGGTAGCTGTCGCGCGCGGGCGCCGGACCGATTGCGACCGCCAGGTCCGCCTCGGCGACATGGCGTGCGTTGGCGTCAGCGTCGCTGTAGACAGCCACCGACCGGATGCCCATCGCCTGCAGCGTCCGGATCACCCGGACGGCGATCTCACCGCGGTTGGCAACCAAAACGGTACCGAAGCCCCCTGAAACCATATCAGCATTCACATCCGGAAGACGCCGTAGGAGACCGGCTCGACCGGTGCGTTCGCCACAACCGAAAGCGCAAGACCGACAACCGTTCTGGTATCAGCAGGGTCGATCACGCCGTCGTCCCAGAGCCGGGCCGTCGAATAGTACGGATTGCCCTGCTGCTCGTACTGAATACGGATCGGCGCCTTGAACGCCTCTTCCTCCTCGGCGCTCATCTCCCCGCGCACAGTCGCCAGCACCGACGCAGCTTGCTCGCCACCCATCACCGAGATCCGCGCGTTTGGCCACATCCATAGAAAGCGTGGTGAATATGCCCGTCCGCACATCGAGTAGTTGCCCGCACCGTAGGACCCGCCGATGACCACGGTGAGCTTGGGGACCCGCGCGCAGGCGACTGCGGTCACCATCTTGGCACCGTGTTTGGCGATACCGCCGGCCTCATAGTCACGGCCCACCATGAACCCGGAAATGTTCTGCAAGAACAACAACGGCATCAACCGCTTGTCGCACAACTCGATGAAATGCGCTCCCTTAAGCGCAGATTCGCTGAACAGCACGCCATTGTTGGCGACGATCCCGACCGGATGGCCGTGAATTCGCGCGAAGCCAGTGACCAGCGTGCTGCCGTATTCCGCCTTGAACTCGCTGAATTCGCCCCCGTCGACGAGCCGAGTGATGACGTCGTGCACATCGTAGGGAATTCGCGCATCCACCGGGACGACGTCGTAGAGCTCGCTTTGGTCGGCGATCGGATCCACGCTTGGCAGCACATCCCAGATCGGCGGTTGGCGTGGGCCCAGGGTGGCGACGATGCGCCGGATGATACGCAACGCGTCTCGGTCGTCATGAGCAAGGTGATCAGTGACACCCGAGGTCTTGGAGTGCAGATCACCACCACCGAGCTCCTCGGCGGTGACTACTTCCCCGGTGGCGGCTTTCACCAGCGGTGGGCCGCCAAGGAAGATAGTGCCCTGGTTGCGGACGATCACCGCCTCGTCACTCATTGCCGGCACGTAAGCGCCACCGGCGGTGCAGGATCCGAGCACGGCAGCGATCTGCGGGATGCCCTCAGAGCTGAGTTTTGCCTGGTTGTAGAAGATCCGGACGAAGTGCTCGCGGTCGGGGAACACCTCGTCTTGGCGCGGCAGGAAGGCGCCGCCGGAGTCGACGAGGTAGATGCAAGGCAGCCGGTTCTGCCCGGCGATCTCTTGGGCCCGCAGGTGTTTTTTGACCGTAATCGGGTAGTAGGTACCGCCTTTGACCGTTGCGTCGTTGGCGACGATCATGCATTCGCGGCCGGAAATTCGGCCGATGCCGGTGATGATGCTTGCGCCCGGGCACTCGTCGTCGTACATGCCGTCGGCGGCGAGCGGCGCAATTTCGAGCAACGGACTGCCGGGGTCGAGCAGGCCGTCGACTCGGTCACGGGGCAGCAGTTTGCCCCGGTCGACGTGGCGGGTGCGGGCCCGTTCCGGGCCGCCCAGGGC
>NZ_JBAPPI010000775.1:0-2066 GCF_049280035.1 Mycobacterium sp.
GATCACGGCACAGTGCGGCTGCGATCGCGCAACGGACGCGAGGTTACCAAGGAATACCCCCAATTGCGTTCGCTGGCAGATGATCTCGGTGATCATCATGTCGTTCTCGACGGGGAGGTCGTCGCCCTCGACGCCTCCGGTGTACCGCGATTCACCGAAATGCAGAACCGGGCCCGGGCCACCCATATCGAGTTTTGGGCATTTGACCTGCTGTATCTGGATGGACGTTCGTTGCTGCGGGCCCGCTACCGCGATCGGCGCCAACTGCTGGAAACCCTGGCCGGCGCAGGCGGCCTGATCGTTCCCGACCCGCTGCCCGGTGACGGCGCCAACGCGCTCGACTACTCGCGAAAGCGCCAGTGGGAGGGCGTAATCGCGAAGAAACGCGACTCCACTTATCAGCCGGGTCGCCGCTCGGCGTCGTGGATCAAGGACAAATATTGGAACACCCAGGAAGTCGTCATCGGCGGATGGCGGGCCGGCGAGGGCGGGCGCACCAGCGGCATCGGCTCGCTGTTGATGGGCATTCCGGCTGCGGGTGGGCTGCATTTCACCGGGCGGGTCGGGACCGGGTTCACAGAACGCGACCTGGTCAGGCTGAAGAAAACGCTGGAGCCCTTGCACACCGACGAATCCCCCTTCGACGCACCGCTTTCCACGACGGACGCAAAGGGAGTGACGTTTGTAAAGCCGACGCTGGTCGGGGAAGTCCGGTACAGCGAGTGGACCTCTGACGATCGGCTGCGCCAGCCCAGCTGGCGTGGGTTGCGACCGGACAAGGAACCGAGTGAGGTGGTGCGCGAATGAAGTGGCTGACATACCGAAATGCTGACGGCGAACGGACTGGAGTGCTGTCCGGTGATGCGATCCACCCGCTGCAGCCTGCAGTGAGCTTGCTCGAACTCATCGCGCACGGCGCCGCCGGCCTGCAGGAAGCGGGGGAGGATGCCCTGCGTTCGGCGCCCGCCGTGCCGCTCGACCAGGTGACGCTGGCGGCGCCGATCCCGCGGCCGCCGTCGATCCGCGACAGCCTGTGTTTTCTCGACCACATGCGCAACTGTCAGGCGGCGATGGGCGGCGGCCGAGTACTCAAGGACACCTGGTACCGGATTCCCGCGTTCTACTTCGCTTGCCCATCGACAGTTCTCGGCCCGTACGACGACGCCCCGATGGCACCCGGAAGTGCTTGGCAAGACTTCGAATTGGAGATCGCCGCGGTCATCGGTACAGCGGGCAAAGACTTGTCGGTCGACGAATCCGAGCAGGCGATCGTCGGCTACATGATCTTCAACGACTGGTCGGCGCGTGACTTGCAACAGCTGGAAGGCCAACTGGCGATCGGGCAGGCCAAAGGCAAGGACAGCGGCGTCACCCTGGGCCCCTATTTGGTCACGCCCGACGAACTGGAACCGTACCGGCGCGACGGCAAGCTGGGCTTGGAGGTGACCGCCCTGGTCAACGACACGGTGGTCGGTTCCGGGTCGACCGCGGCGATGGATTGGAGCTTCGCCGAGGTGATCTCCTACGCCTCCCGCGGAGTGATGCTGAGGCCCGGCGACGTCTTCGGATCCGGCACCGTGCCGACCTGCACACTGGTCGAGCACCTCGACCCGACGGCCCCGGAATCCTTCCGCGGCTGGCTGCACGACGGTGACGTCGTCACGCTCAAAGTGCAGGGCCTAGGCGAGACCCGCCAAACTGTCCGCAAAACCCCTGCACCGCAACCACTACCGGCGCGGCGCAACCCGGATGCCGTCCCCGCCGCCAAGCGGGTGAACCCGGCGCCGGCGAAAATCCCGTACACCCGCGGGTTGCATGAGGTCGGCGACCGGGTGTGGGCCTGGATGCTGCCGGACGGCGGATACGGCTGGAGCAACGCCGGACTCGTCGCAGGCGATGGTGCGTCGCTACTCGTCGACACCCTGTTCGACCTGCCGCTGACCCGCGAAATGCTGGCCGCGATGGGGCCCGTCACCGACCGCGCGCCGATCACCGACGCGCTGATCACCCACTCCAACGGTGACCACACCCACGGCAACCAACTGCTGGACTCCTCGGTGCGGGTG
>NZ_JBAPPI010000776.1:0-2637 GCF_049280035.1 Mycobacterium sp.
AGTCAGATGCCCGAAACGCCTAGGGCTCTCCGATTCCGGGGCCCGCTCGCGCGTCTTCGCCGAAGTCATGAAGTGAAGAGGTCGCCGAGGGATTTCTGAACGTCTTCGATCCAGCCGTGCGCGCCCATGCCTGCGTAGGCTGCTCCGGGGCCCCTCCCGTCGTTGGGCCGCCAGGCGTTGCCCCCGTCGGCTTTATGGGCCTTGTATCCGGCCTCGGGGAAGTTGTACCAACGCCGGGTGTTGTGCTCGACCATCTGCGCGACCTCGTCGTCGGGTACGTTGGCGAACACTTCTTCGGCCCGGGCGCGGCTCTTGGGCCAGAACGAGTCGGAGTGGGGGTAGTCGCACTCCCAGGTGATGTTGCCGATACCGATGTCGTACCGGTTCTTCACCCCGGCTTCGTCTTCGATGAAACAGCCGGAGATGTTGCGCCGGAACGACTCCGACGGGGCAATCGTCGGGTGGATGTTCTGGTAGTACTTGTGCTTGCGCCACACGTAGTCGGCGCGCTCGACAAGATACGGCATCCAACCGACGCCGCCTTCGGAGAACGCGACCTTCAAGTTCGGGTGGCGGTGGAACACCGGGGAGAACAGCAGATCGGTGCACGCGGCCATCGACGTCGTCCCCATCAGGGTGATCATTACTGCGAACGGCGCTTCCGGCGCGATCTGCGGGGGGAAGCCACCCGAACCAAAGTGCATCACCGCCGTCAGGTTGGTCTCCTCCATCGCCGAGAACACCGGATCCCAGTGGTCGGTGTGGTAGCTCGGCAGACCAAGGTTGATCGGGTTGTCCGGTAAACCAATCGCTCGGCAGCCCTTCGCCGCAACACGTTCGATCTCAGTGACCATTAGCGCCGGATCCCATAGCGGCACCATCGCCATCGGGATGAATCGCGCCGGGTCGGTAGCGCACCACTCATCGAGCGAGAAGTCGTTCCACGCTTGCGCACCCAGGAGTGAAAGCTCCTTGTCCTCGCCTTCGAGGAAGATGGTGCCGCAAAATCGTGGAAACGACGGGAAGCACAGCATCGCCTCGACGCCATCGATGTCCATGTCGGCGATGCGGGCCTTGGGGTCGTAGCAGCCCGGGATCATGTCGTCGTAGCGGACCGGTTCCAGGCCGTACTCCTCGGGCTTCTTGCCGGCGACGGCATTGAGCCCGATATAAGGGTAGGGACGGTCTTCGTACAGCCATGACTGCATAGGTGCCAAGCCGTCACCGCGCGGGATCTCGACGATGCGCGGGCCTCGCTCGAGGAACTTCGACGGCAGCCGGTCGGTCCATACCTTGGGGTGCTCGATGAGATGGTCGTCGACCGATAACAACTTCATGTACGGCTGCAAAGGCATCGCAAGGCACTCCTTCGGTCACACGACGACTGCGGGGCGGTGACTGCAGTAAGAGTACGAACGGGTGTCCGAGAAAGTCAAGTGATCACTTGACTACGTGTTGCGATCGCGCTTAGTGTGGCTCCAGTCAGGGCCCTAGCGCGGGAGGTTTAAGCGTGGAACTCGACCTGTCGAGCATGATGACCGATCCGGCTCTGGCCAATAATCCGTGGCCGGTCTACGCAGGTTTGCGCGATCACGCCCCAGCGATCGCGGCGCCCTTCAGTCGCTCGCGCAGCGGCACCGTCGTCGTGCTCTCGCGATACGAGGACATCCGAAAGGCGCTGAGTTCGCCCGAGTTGTTCGAGGCCAATGGCGCCAACGAGATGGGCCAGCAACGTCCGTGCATTCCTCTGGACGTCGACCCGCCGAACCACGCCAAATATCGCAAGCTACTCGATCCGTTGTTCTCACCGCGGGCGGTACGGGCGATGGCCGATGAGACCCGAGCCATCGCGAAGGAGATGCTTGCCAAGGTTGTCGAGGATGGCCACGCCGATTTCCATGCGGCCTTCACGGTCCCGTTCCCGTGCCGGGTCTTTCTTAACGTCGTCGGCTTCCCCACCGAGGACCTGGACAAGTTCCTGGTCTGGAAGGACGCCTTCGTGCACGGCGAGGACGTCGCGCAAAGTGACGACCTGACTGTGCTGCGCGAACTGTGGAAGAAGACCGCCACCGAGGTGTACGCGTACTTCGACGTCCTGCTCGACCGCCGAATCGCCGAGCCCGCAGACGATCTCGCGACGCGGCTGGTTCAGGCTGAGGTCGAAGGCGCACCGTTGACCCGCAACGAGATGCTCGACATCTTGTTCCTGCAGATGGCGGCCGGGCTCGACACCGTCACGGCCACTTTGGACTGCGTCATCACGCGACTGGCGAAGGACGCGGAGCTGCAAGCCGCGGCGCGCAGCGAGTCGGAAAAGATGCGGCAGATTGTCGAGGAATTGTTGCGGATCGAGTCGCCGGTGTCGCTGGTCCTGCGCTATGCGACCCAGGACATGGTGATGCACGACGTCAAAATCGCCAAGGGTGACATGGTGCTGTTGATGTTGGGCTCGGCGAACAATGACGACCGCGAGTTCGAGGACCCGCAGACACTCGACGTCGACCGCAACAACACCCGGCATCTGGCCTTCGGCGGCGGCGTGCACCGTTGCCTCGGCTCACACTTGGCCCGCCAGGAGTTGTCGATCGCGCTCGAGGAGATCTTCGCGATCCTCGGGCCGTTCAGCATCCCCGAAGG
>NZ_JBAPPI010000777.1:0-2292 GCF_049280035.1 Mycobacterium sp.
GTCTTGATCGGCGCGGGCTCGATGGCCGACGGCTCTGTTTGAATAGGGGACTTCAGATCCGTCATTGCGCAGCTCCTTCGGCACGACCTAACCAAAGATGACAGTTCACTGTCACAGTGTCAACGTCCGACATCGGATCTCGGGTGCGGCTATCGGTATAGCCGGTTCATGAACGCGGCGGTGTCAAGATCCTCGACGGCCGCACAGGCCCGCCGGAAGGCAGCGTCGGCATTCCGCTGCGCCTGCAGGCCCGGCCAATTGATCGTCATCGCCGCCGCATCCCACGCCTCGGCAGCGAAAAGGCGGTACCGATCGAACGCGGCATCGAACCCCGGTACGTCCTTCACCCCGTGGGCACGCAAACCTTCCAGGTATCGCCCGATGAGATCGCGCTCGGCCGCGCGGCGCATATCCGGCTCCAGGCCGCCGGTCATCCAATAGGACACTTCCCGCAGTCCTGGCCCTTGCCAAACAACCTGCCAGTCGAGTAGTCCGGAACGTCCGTCGGCCCGCGCGAAGGTGTTGCCCAGATGCGAGTCGCCGTGCAACAGAGTCAATGGCCCGGCCTCGAACTCCCGGTAGTACCGATCGGCATACCTGTCGAGAGCCGCCGCGACAGCGCGCACCGCGGGAGTCACCTCGGGACGTTCCCGGCGAAGCGCCCCGCGGCGGCCACGAGAGTAGAACGTCTTCAACACGCCGTATCCCGGCCGGGTGCTCCATGTTCGGATCCACGACAGATCCCTGCCCAGCCGCGGACTCTCCCAGAATCGGGCATGCAACGTCGCAAAGACGTCGATCAGTTCCTGCGCGTGGCCGATGTCGCAATGATCGGCCAATGCGTACGCCCGGCCGCCGGCGGCAACGATGTCCTCGAGCACGATCAGGAATCGCGCGCCGACCCCGGCACGCGCATACCAGGAGCGTGGGGCGATGCCGTCGAGTTCATCGGCGGCCTCGGTATAGAAGCGTGCCTCGTTGACAGCCATCCCCAAGGCCGCCACCATCGTGCGGTTCTTTGTAGACAGCGGGGTGCTCTTGACGAACAGATGGTCGGGCAGTCCCGCTGCGCGGCCCGAGTCGTTCCATTCGACGGCCAAGCGCCGACGGTCTGTCGTGCCCGTCGTGCCGTCCAGGGCCGAAATCCGCTGCGCCGCAGCACCTGGCGTCGTGCTCGCCAGGTGTTTCGTCAGCCATCCGGCCGTGACATCCGCTGCTGACGACGGGCCGGACCCGGGCAGCGCCGGCAAGACTGCCGCAACAAGCTCGCCTGCCGCGGTGAAGGTCGCTCTCGCAGCGCTGGCGCGGTGGCGCAGCGTTCGAGCCGTCATACAGCGCATCCTTCATCGCAGATTCGGATGACAAACGATATGTAGTGAACTAGGTTACACATGTACGAAGTCGTGCTGGAGTCCGCTCCAGCACTTGCTCGTTGAGAGGCAACGATGCTTTTCGCCACGTCGCAACTGGCACCACCAGCGACTGTCAATCCATCCGGAGTCTGGTTCTTCAACTGGGTGATACCGATCGCCGGCAGCATATTCACCGTTCTGGCGGTAGCCGATGTGATCCGGCGGTGGCGCCTGACCTGGGGATTCCTGTTCCTGTTCAACAGCCTTGCGGTGTACTGGATGGAGACCATCGGTGACTGGGGCCAGATGTTGTTCTACAGTCCGGCGTTTGCCGAACACCATCTACTCGAGTGGCTACCGCTCAAGACTCCCAACGATCCTTTGTTCATGCCATTCGCCTACGCGGTGTATTGGGGAGTGCACGCGCTCCTGGTGTTGTGGCTGAGTCAATGGGTGTCCGCGCGGTTTGGTTGGAGCATGCTCAAATCCATGTTGGTGCTTGCGATTCCGGTCAACTACGTCTGGGACTTCGTCGTCGAGGGCACAGCTACGGCAATGGGATGGTGGACCTACGATCCTGGCATCGGGCCCGTTCTGGAGTGGGGCAACGGCGGTCGCATCACATTGCTCTGGACTATCGGCATCATGTGCGTCTGGCCCAACCTGATCGCCTATTGGGCCGGGAAGCCACCGATTCGCGGTCTCAATCATTTCGCGCGATTCTGCCGATTGGATCGTTTCACCGTTCCGAGGACCTCGTTGCATCCGCCGGGGGAAACCGACACTCAGGGCGGGATAGCCGTTGCGACCAAGCAGTTGCCGTTGACCAAGCAGCAAGAATTCGACGACTGCCTCAACTACCAGGTCACAATTCCGCGATGGCGATTCGAGCTCATGCGACTGGGCGCCTGGTTCATCGTCTTTCAGGTCACCTTCTTTG
>NZ_JBAPPI010000778.1:0-6941 GCF_049280035.1 Mycobacterium sp.
GTGCCGCCGATGCCCGTCGTCGACGCCATCCAGGCGGGCGCGCAGGTGGTCCTGCCGCAGTCCGCCCCGCTGGGCGGCGCGCTGGTAGAGGAGACGGCGCTCATCGCGCGTTGGCTGGCGGCGCCGGGGGTCCGCATCGTGCGGGTCAGCGACGGCGACGATGCAGCGGGTTGGTGTTCGCCAATGGGATCCGCCGGGCGGTGGGCCGAGTGGGCCGCATCGGCGCGCTCGGCGCGACTAGCCGCCGAACAGGCCGTCACGAGCCGGGATTCAGAGCTGCTGACCGAACCGCACCCATCGCGCGAGCAGCTGTTCGGCGGCGCCACTGTCGATCGCGTCGGCGGCGCGGCTCAGCCCGTCTTCCCACGCCGGCAGCCACTCGGCGCGGCTGGATAGCCCGGCATGGGCGACGATCGCACCCGCGGCGTTGAGCACGACGGCGTCGCGCACCGGGCCCTTCGCGCCGGCCAGCACCGAGCGGGCCTCCGCCGCGTTGGCCGTGGCATCACCACCCAGTAAATCGTCCAGATCGGCGCGGGCGAACCCGAACCCGGCGGGGTCGAAGCTCAGCTTGTCCACGGTGCCGGCCTGCACCCGCCAGATCGTGCTGGTTGTCGTGGTGGTGAGCTCGTCGAGGCCGTCGTCGCCGTGTACCACCAACACGCTGGACTGGCGCGCGGCGAAAACCCCCGCCATCACCTCGGCCAGGTCGGCGAACGCACAGCCGATCAGACCCGCTCGTGGTCGTCCCGGATTGGTCAGTGGCCCAAGCAAATTGAACACTGTCGGCACGCCAACTTCGCGCCGCACCACCGACGCGTGCCGGTACGACGGATGGAACTGCGGCGCGAAGCAGAAGCCGATCCCGACTTCGGCGACACTGCGTGCGACGTCGTCGGGATCCAGGTCGATGCGTACCCCCAGCGCCTCGAGGGTGTCAGCGCCGCCGGCCAGCGAGGACGCCGCCCGGTTACCGTGCTTGACCACCGGAACGCCGGCCGCCGCCACCACGATCGCCGCCATGGTGGAGAGGTTGACGGTGTTGACACCGTCACCGCCGGTGCCGACCACATCGACGGTGTCGGTTCCGATCTGCTCGGTGGGCAGCCGGCGGGCGTGCTGAAGCATCACGTCGGCCAGCTCGGTGACTTCCGCGGCCGTCGGAACTTTCATTTTCAGCGCCACCGCGAAGGCCGCGATCTGGGCCGGCGTCGCGGATCCGGTCATGACCTGCTCCATGGCCCAGCGGGCCTGTCCGCGTGACAGGTTCTGGGCCGCGGTCAAGACCGTGAGGATCTGCCGCCACGACGACGCCTCGTCCGGGGGCCGCGGGGATGACCCGGGTGCTGACACCGCCACATCGCAGATGGTCCCATGGCGATCGCAAGCGCGGCGAAGCCGGGCGCAGCGGGTCGCCATGCGAAAGCCCCAGCCGATCGCAAGCGCGGCGAAGCCGGGCGCAGCGGGTCGCCATGCGGAAGCCCCACCCGATCGCAAGCGCGGCGAAGCCGGGCGCAGCGGGTCGCCATGCGGAAGCCCCACCCGATCGCAAGCGCGGCGAAGCCGGGCGCAGCGGGTCAGGTAATTGCCGCCCCGGGTGGAGATTGACAACTACAAAGCGTCATACTTGCGGATGTGACGGGTGCGGTAGGGACCTCGGGTACAGCTATCACGGCGCGCGTACATTCGCTCAACCGCCCCAACATGGTCAGTGTCGGCACCATAGTCTGGCTTTCCAGCGAATTGATGTTCTTTGCTGGGCTGTTCGCGATGTACTTCACCGCGCGCGCTCAGGCCGGCGGCAATTGGCCGCCGGCGCCGACCGAGCTGAACCTCTACCAAGCCGTCCCGGTCACGCTGGTGCTGATCGCCTCGTCGTTCACCTGCCAGATGGGGGTTTTCGCGGCCGAGCGCGGCGACGTGTTCGGGCTGCGCCGCTGGTATTTGCTCACGTTTGCGATGGGGTTGTTCTTCGTCCTGGGACAGGGCTACGAGTACCGCCACCTGATGAGCCACGGAACCACGATTCCCAGCAGCGCTTACGGCAGCGTTTTCTACCTGGCCACCGGCTTTCACGGTCTCCACGTCATCGGCGGGCTGATCGCCTTCATTTTCCTGCTGGCCCGCACCACGATGAGCAAGTTCACCCCGGCTCAGGCGACCGCGTCGATCGTCGTCTCCTACTACTGGCACTTCGTCGACATCGTTTGGATCGCCCTGTTCGCCACGATTTATTTCATCCGATGAGCAGCGCGCGTAAGGACAGGAGTGCTCGGTTGAAGAGACTGGGGTTGACCCGATCGCTCAGTGACCGGGCGCGACGTCGCCTGCGTCGCCGTTTGTCCGCGGGACTGCTGCTGGTGGTGGCACTTTCGGCGGCCGGCGGGCTGGCGGCCGTCTTGACCCCTAGCCCACAAGTGGCTGTCGCCGACGAATCGTCCTCGGCGCTGCTGCGGACCGGCAAGCAGCTTTTCGACACCTCGTGTGTAACCTGCCACGGCGCGAACCTGCAGGGCGTACCCGACCGCGGACCGAGCTTGATCGGCGTGGGCGAGGCCGCGGTCTATTTCCAGGTATCAAGCGGCCGGATGCCGGCGGTGCGCGGCGAGGCCCAGGCGGTCCGCAAAGACCCGATCTTCGACGGCCCGCAGATTGACGCACTGGGCGCCTACGTGGAAGCCAACGGTGGCGGGCCCACCGTATTCCTCAACCCCGACGGCAGTATCGCGATGCATTCGCTGCGCGGCAATGACATTGGCCGCGGCGGCGACCTGTTCCGGCTGAACTGCTCCTCATGCCACAACTTCACCGGTAAGGGTGGCGCGCTGTCGTCGGGCAAGTTCGCGCCCGACCTGGAGCCGGCCAACGAGCAGCAGATCCTCGACGCGATGCTGACCGGTCCGCAGAACATGCCGAAGTTCTCCGACCGTCAGCTCTCCTTCGATGCCAAGAAAGACATCATCGCCTACGTGAAATCCGTTACCGAGGAACGCAGTCCGGGCGGCAACGGCCTAGGCGGCTTCGGGCCCGCCCCCGAGGGCATGGCGATGTGGATCATCGGGATGGTCGCCGTCATCGGAGCGGCACTCTGGATTGGGGCACGATCGTGACCGACGACGCGAAAGGCACCGGACAGCCCACCGATGCCGAACTGAACGCCATGTCGCGCGAGGAACTCGTCGATCTCGGCGGCCGGCTGGATGGTGTGGAAACCGTCTTCAAGGAGCCGCGCTGGCCGGTAGCCGGCACCAAGGCCGAAAAGCGTGCCGAACGCCTGGTAGCGACCTGGCTTTTGCTGGGCGGGTTCTTCGGGTTCGCGTTGCTGCTGGTTTTCTTGTTCTGGCCGTGGGAGTACAAGCCGCGCCATGAACAGGGCAGCTTCTTGTACACCCTGACCACCCCGCTCTACGGCCTAACCTTCGGGCTGTCGGTGCTATGCATCGCCGTCGGCGCTGTGCTGTTCCAGAAAAAGTTCATCCCCGAAGAGATTTCGATTCAGGACCGCCACGACGGCGCGGGCTCCGGATCCGCCGAAATCGACCGTAAGACCGTGGTCGCCAACCTGACCGACGCTTTCGAGGGTTCGACGCTGCGGCGTCGCAAACTGATCGGCCTGTCGCTGGGCGTCGGGCTCGCCACGTTCGGACTCGGCACCCTCGTGGCATTTGCCGGCGGCCTGATCAAGAACCCGTGGAAACCGGTGGTGCAGACCGCCGATGGCAAGAAAGCCGTGTTGTGGACCTCGGGCTGGACGCCACGTTTTCACGGCGAGACCATCTTCGTGGCCCGAGCCACCGGCGAAAGTCTGGGAGCGCCGTTCGTCAAGATGCGCCCCGAAGACATCGAAGCCGGCGGCATGGAGACGGTCTTCCCTTGGCGCGAGTCCGACGGTGACGGCACCACGGTGGAATCACACGAGAAGCTGACAGCCATCCTGACCGCCGTCCGTAACCCGGTGATGCTGATCCGTATCAAGCCCCCCGACATGTCGCGGGTGGTCAAGCGCAAAGGCCAGGAGAGCTTCAACTTCGGCGAGCTGTTCGCCTTCACGAAGGTCTGCTCGCACTTGGGTTGTCCCTCATCGCTTTACGAACAGCAGTCCTATCGCATCCTGTGCCCTTGCCACCAGTCGCAGTTCGACGCGTTACATTACGCCACACCGATTTTCGGGCCGGCCGCACGCGCGTTGGCACAACTGCCCCTCACCATTGACGCCGATGGGTATCTAGTCGCCAACGGCGACTTCATCGAGCCTGTCGGACCGGCATTTTGGGAGCGCACAACATCATGAGTCCGAAACTGAGTCCCCCGAAGATCGGCGATGTCCTGGCCCGTCAAGGCGAGGACATCGACTCGCGTTATCACCCCTCGGCTGCGGTGCGCCGCCAGCTCAACAAGGTCTTCCCGACGCACTGGTCGTTCCTGCTCGGTGAGATCGCGATGTACAGCTTCATCATCCTACTGTTGACCGGCGTCTACCTGACCTTGTTCTTCGACCCCTCCATGAACGACGTCACCTACAACGGCGTCTATCAGCCGCTGCGCGGCGTGGAAATGTCGAAGGCGTACGCGTCCACACTCGACATCAGCTTCGAGGTGCGCGGCGGCCTGTTCGTTCGCCAGATCCATCACTGGGCCGCTCTGATGTTCTCCGCGGCCATCATGGTGCATCTGGCGCGCATCTTCTTCACCGGTGCGTTTCGCCGGCCCCGCGAGGCCAACTGGGTCATCGGTTCGCTGCTGCTGATCCTGTCCATGTTCGAGGGCTACTTCGGCTACTCACTGCCCGACGACCTGCTGTCCGGTATCGGGCTGCGGGCCGCGCTGTCGTCGATCACGCTGGGTATGCCGGTGATCGGCACCTGGCTGCACTGGGCCTTGTTCGGCGGTGACTTCCCTTGCGGCGGTGTAGGAAACGATTGCACCGCGGCCGGCTACATCATCCCCCGCCTGTATGCCCTGCACATCCTGCTGATCCCTGGGATCATCCTGGCGCTGATCGGCGCGCACCTGGCCTTCGTCTGGTTCCAAAAGCACACTCAGTTCCCCGGCCCTGGCCGCACCGAACACAATGTCGTCGGCGTGCGGGTGATGCCGGTGTTCGCCGTGAAATCCGGCGCCTTCTTCGCGCTGTGCACCGGGCTTCTCGGCCTGATGGGCGGCCTGCTGCAAATCAACCCCATCTGGAACCTGGGCCCCTACAAGCCATCCCAAGTCTCGGCCGGCTCGCAGCCGGACTTCTACATGATGTGGACCGAAGGCCTGGCCCGTATCTGGCCGGCGTGGGAGTTCTACATCGGCCACCACACCATTCCCGCGGTGGTCTGGGTCGCGATAATCATGGGCCTGGTTTTCGTCTTGCTGACCATCTATCCGTTCCTGGAGAAGCGGTTCACCGGCGACTACGCCCACCACAACCTGCTACAGCGCCCACGAGATGTGCCGGTGCGCACCGCAATTGGAGCCATGGCGATCGCCTTCTACATGGTGCTCACGCTGAGCGCGATGAACGACGTTATCGCGTTCAAATTCCATATCTCACTCAACGCGACAACCTGGATCGGCCGCATCAGCATGGTCGTGCTGCCGCCAATCGTGTACTTCATCGCCTACCGGTGGGCCATCGGCCTACAGCGCAGCGACCGCGCAGTGCTCGAGCACGGCATCGAAACCGGCATCATCAAACGCTTGCCGCAAGGCGCCTACATCGAACTGCACCAGCCGCTCGGCCCCGTCGACGATCACGGCCACCCATTGCCGCTGGAGTACCAGGGCGCCACCGTGCCCACCAAGATGAACCAACTCGGGTCGGGCGGCTCGCCGGGCTCCGGCAGCTTCCTGTTCGCCGACCCGGTATCCGAAGACACCGCGCTCGCCGAAGCCAGCCACGCCGCCGAACAACGCGCCCTCACCGCACTGCGAGAGCACCAGGACGGCAGCAACGGCTCACCGAACGGCCAGAACGGCCACCACTAGCTGAAGATCTCACGCGGCCAGCGTGCGGCGCACCTGCCGCACCTGGCGCCACGGGACTAACGGCATGACCAGCGTGATGAATCCGGCGATCCCGTAGCTGGTCCACGAGAAGCCGTCGTGGCCAATCGCCATCAGGTACGTTGCCACCGCGACCGCGAGCAGCGCTGCCCCCATCGTGCCCATCAATGCGGCGGTGCCGCGCAACCAGATCCGGTCTACCGCCGCGTCCGGCAATGCCGACCGTAACGTGGTCAACCGCTCGGTACGGCCCGCCTGGCTGATGGTCCGCGCGGACGTATTCAGGGACGGGATCGGCTGCCCACTCACGGTGCGCGCTGAGGTCACCGCCGATCGCGCGACCGGCCCGTCTCGAGTGACGCGCCGGGCGCGCAACAGCATTGGGATGGCCGCCAGGATGACGAGCGCAGAGATGACGATGATCGCGTAGAGCAACGACGACGCGTGCGGATTCCCTCCTGCGTCGTGGAAGCCGCGGCCGAGGTCCATCAGCGCGACGATGGCCGCAACGCTCATCCCCACCAGTGCCAGCCAGACGGCGGCGCACGACCCGACCAGGATGCGATCGCCAGTAACCGGCGCGACCCTGTTCCACGGACCCCAGGCTCCGGAGTACCTGTCGGCCATTAGCAGCTCGCTTGCGGTTGGTTGTTCTCGTTCGCCGACAACACCGTTCCATCACTGGCGGTGATCTTGCAGTTGAGCTTGCTCAGCCGCAGCAAGCTGGTCGCCTCTATGGAACCAACGTCGGACGCTGATATCGGGGTGAGCGTGATCGTCCACGGGATGTAGACGTTGGGCAGGGTCCTTCGCATTCCAGAGGCATCGGTGTAAGTGATCGTGATCTGGTCGAACGGCGCCTTGGTGCCGGTCACTGAATACGTGTACTGGCGAGGCGCGGCGGGGGCGCTCGGCGGCGGCGGTGCGGGTGCCGGGGCCGGTGCAGG
>NZ_JBAPPI010000779.1:0-2305 GCF_049280035.1 Mycobacterium sp.
CACCACCCGTCGCGCAGCGTCGCCTGGGTTGCCGCCGCGTCCTGCCAGTAGCCGCGGAACATGGAGTCGGACCGCACGACGATCTCACCTGCCTGCTCCACGGGTACGACGCCGCCGTCCTCATCGACAACACGCACCCGCGTACCGGGAAATGGGAAGCCAACCGAGCACAGCCGCTCGGCAGCGTTGGGTTCGTCCAAGACGTGGAACTCGCGGGGCAGTGCGGAGACGATCACTTCGGTCTGTCCGTAGAGGTTGAGGAACCCCGCATCCGGCAACACGGCGAGCGCCCGCTGCAGGGTGGCCGCGGTCATCGGCGCAGCCGAATAGACCACCGTGCGAACCGATTCCACAGCCGATCGGTCACCCACCTCGTCGAGCAGTCCCTTGAGCATGACCGGCGCCAGGTGCAGCACCGTGATCCGCTCCTCAGCGATCAACCGAATTGCGTCGGCCGCGTCGAACTGCTGCTGCAACACCACAGTTGCGCCGCGGGCATGCAGTCCACCGATGATCCCGAGCGCACCGAAATGGAACATCGGCATATTGATCAGTCCGCGATCGGCGCTGCCGCAGCGCATCTCGTTGTTCATCGTGTACGCGACCCGGCGCATCTCCCGCTGTCCGAGGATGCAGCACTTGGCGGCACCGGTCGTGCCGCTGGTGAACAGCAGGTACGCGACATCGTCGGGCCGGGCCACGAATTGCGGCTCGCCGCTGCGGCCGCCTTCGATGAATCGCTCGTAGCCGGTGATCCCCGCCGGAGCGTCTCCCCCGATGGTCACCAGCATCGGCCCGGACGGCACGTCCGCTGCGACATCGGCGATCACCGGCATGAACTCCTCGGCGCAGAACACGATCGAGGGGGCGACGCGGCGGAGCGCATCGGCCATCTCCGATGGGGAGAGCCGGAAGTTGATGGTGGCCATGATGATTCCGCTGAGTTGGGCGGCCGCGTTCAGCTCGCCGAAATCGATGCTGTTGCGGCTCAACACCGCGATGCGGTCCTGGCGCCTCACCCCGGCCGCAGCCATCGCCGACACCAATCGGACTGCCCGGTCCCGTAACTGTGCGTGGGTGACGGTGCGGTGGCCGTCGCGGTAGGCGATGACGTCGGGAAACCGGACCGCGTTGTCGGTCACGATGTCACCGAGCGTCATGTCGTCGACCGCGGCCATCGACGTGAGTTACCGGCTGCTCAACAGTATCGACCCGGCCACCGGCCCACCGCCCACACCGACGGCCACCACCTCGGGAGTGTTGGGTGCCTGCCGATCGCCGCCCTCGCCCCACAACTGCACACATGCCTCGTGCAGGAAGCCCATCCCGTGCAGTCGACCGCCGGAGAGCTGGCCGCCGCTGGTGTTGATCGGCAGCGAACCGTCCAGAGCGATACGCGAACCGTCATCTACGAATTCGCCGACCTTGCCGTGCTCGCAGAAGCCCATCGCTTCCAGCCACATCACGGTCAGGAAGGAGAATCCGTCGTAGAGCTGGGCCATGTCGACGTCGGAGGGAGTCAGCGTGGTGTGCTCCCACAGCGTGGCGGCGGAATCGTGAGCGGCCATCGTGGTGATGTCGCAGCGCTGATCCCAGGTCGCCCGCTCGAACATTCCGGGCCCGACGGACTCCACCGTCAGCGGGTGACGCGGCAGGCCGTTGGCGGCGTCACGGCGCGACACGATCACCGCGGTGGCGCCATCACAGGGCACGTCGCAGTCGTAGAGGCACAGCGGCTCGGAGATCATCCGCGCGCCGAGGTAGTCGTCCATCGTCATCGGTTCGCGGTAGATCGCGTCAGGGTTGAGTCCGGCGTTGGTGCGGGCGTTGATCGCGATGCGGCCCAAATGCTCGCGGGTCAGGCCGAAGTCGTACATATAGCGCTGGGTGGGCATCGCCAGCCAATTCGCCGCCGACAGTGCGCCGAACGGCGCCGACCACTCCAGGTGCGGGGGCAACGCGCCGCCGCCGAACAGCACCGAAGCCCGGCCGCCTCCGGCCTGCTGCGCGGCAGTGGATTCCCACACCGACCGATAGACCACGACGTGGTTGGCCAGCCCGAGACTGACCGCCATGCATGCCTCGATCGCCGGGCCGATCTGCCCCGCGGTCTCCAAAGCCGACATGTACCAGCGGGAGCGCAGTCCGAGTGCGTTGCGGACCTCCTGGACGGTGGCCCCGGAGAATCCGGGGTCCGGCACACCCGGTCCCGGGTAGCTGGCGATCCCGTCGACGTCATCGACGCTCAGCCCGGCGTCGCCGATCGCCCGCAGCACCGCCTCGAGCGTGAGGTCCAATCCCGTTC
>NZ_JBAPPI010000780.1:0-2411 GCF_049280035.1 Mycobacterium sp.
CGCTCGACCATCGTGACGGCCGGTTCGGAGCCATCCTGGGAGTCAAGAAGTTCGGCGGGAACCTGCATGGTGGCCTTGTCCCGGCCCATCCGTAGCGACGCTCCCCCAGCCAACACCACGCCGGCCAACGAAGCCGGCCCAGCCGCGGGCGTCACCTCAGTTCACAGTCCAGGTGTCGCGCCCGTGCAATAGCGATTGCAACGCGGCGCGGTCGGCCGGCTTGGACTCCTGCGCGGCGCGGATTTGTGCCCGGGCCGCGTCGTCATAAGTTGGCCGGTCTACCTGACGGAAGATGCCCATCACGGTGTGCTCGAGGTTCTGTTCGGATAGCCGCGAGAGCGCGAACGCGTAGGCGGAATCGACGGCATGCGCGTCGTGTACCACGATCTCGTCGACGCTGACGTCGGCGGTCTTGGCCACCTCAAGTCCGTACCCGGACCGCACCACGCAATATTCGCCGTTGGCGCCGAAGATGACCGGTTCACCCTGGCGGATGTTGATCAACCGTTCCTCGGCACCCTCTTTGCGCAGCGCGTCGAACGAACCGTCGTTGAAAATCGGGCAGTCCTGCAGGATTTCGACTAGCGCGGACCCGCGATGCTGGGCGGCTGCACGCAAAACCTCAGACAGGCCGTTGCGGTCGGAGTCCAGCGCCCGACCGACGAAAGTCGCCTCGGCGCCAAGCGCAAGCGATACCGGGTTGAACGGTTGGTCAAGCGATCCCATCGGCGTCGACTTGGTGACCTTGCCGACCTCGGACGTCGGCGAGTACTGACCCTTAGTCAGGCCATAGATCCGGTTGTTGAAAAGCAGGATCGTGATGTTGACGTTGCGGCGCAGCGCATGGATGAGATGGTTGCCACCGATCGACAGTGCGTCCCCGTCGCCGGTGACGACCCAGACCGAGAGATCCTCACGCGCCAGCGCCAGACCAGTCGCGATCGCCGGTGCACGGCCGTGAATGGAGTGCAGGCCATAGGTTTCCAGGTAGTACGGGAACCGGCTCGAGCAGCCGATGCCGCTGACGAAGACAATGTTTTCGCGGCGCAGCCCCAGCTCGGGCAGGAAGTTGCGCATCGTGTTGAGGATGACGTAGTCACCACAACCGGGGCACCAGCGGACCTCCTGGTCACTGGTGAAGTCCTTGGCCTTCTGCGGCTGGTCGGTGGTGGGCACACCGTAGTTCTTGGACAGTACGTCCGGCAGCCCGATATCCACGCCGATCACATCAGTCATTAGCTCCCGCTCCTACCGTGGCGGCCGCCAATCTCGCGACCATCGTCTTGTCTTGCTCGATTTCGGCCAGTGTCCCGCCCAGCGCGGCGCGGATGACGCGCCCCACCTCGTCGGCCAGGAACGAGACGCCTTGGACCTTGGTAACCGATTGCACGTCGACCAGGTACGTGCCGCGCAGCAACAGCGCGAGCTGACCCAAGTTCATCTCCGGCGCCACAACCTGCGGGTAGCGCCGCAATACCTCGCCCAGGTTGGCCGGGAATGGCCTGAGGTACCGCAGATGGGCATGCGCGACCTTGACGCCGTTGCGCCGCGCACGCCGGCAAGCCTCGCCAATCGGACCGTAGGAACTGCCCCACCCGATCAGCAGCAGTTCGGCGTCTCCGGTCGGATCATCGACTTCCAGATCGGGAACAGAGATCCCGTCGATCTTGGCCTGGCGCAACCGCACCATCAGGTCGTGATTGGCCGGCTCGTAGGAGATGTCGCCCGAACCGTTGGCGGCTTCCAACCCGCCGATGCGGTGTTCGAGGCCGGGAGTACCCGGTACGGCGAATTGCCGAGCGAGGGTTTCCGGGTCGCGAGCATACGGCTGGAATGGCTCGTCCGGCTTGGCGAAGACATGCTTGATGGGCGGCAACTCGCTGACGTCCGGGATTCGCCACGGCTCCGAGCCGTTGGCAATTGCCCCGTCGGACAACAGGATTACCGGGGTGTGGTACGACACCGCGATGCGTACCGCCTCCAGAGCGGTTTCAAAGCAGTCCGACGGCGACCGCGGCGCCAGCACCGCCACCGGCGACTCCCCATTGCGGCCGTACAGCGCCTGCAGCAGGTCAGCCTGCTCGGTCTTAGTCGGAAGGCCGGTCGACGGGCCGCCTCGTTGCACGTCGATGACAAGCAACGGCAGCTCGGTCATCACGGCAAGTCCAAGCGCCTCGGCCTTCAGTGACAGGCCGGGTCCCGATGTGCTGGTAACCCCGAGCGCGCCGCCGTACGAGGCGCCCAGCGCGGCGCAGATCCCGCCGATCTCGTCTTCCGCCTGGAAGGTGATCACGTTGAAATTCTTGTGCTTGGAAAGCTCGTGCAGAATGTCCGACGCCGGCGTTATCGGATAACTTCCGAGGACGACCTGAATGTCGGCCAGCTGACCGGCGGCGACGATGCCATAAGCC